>CAJYBS010000322.1 GCA_913064795.1 uncultured Gammaproteobacteria bacterium | reverse complement strand
GGGTGCAGCCGTTATTGCGGCCGAAAGCCATGGATATGTTTCGTTAGACAGTTGTCTCCCAGGAACTCGCAGCGCGCTGTTCGTTTATGTTAGCGTCCTTGATGGGAGCGCTTTTAAGAAAAGAGGGAAGCATGGCGTTAGAACCCCAATGTATTGCTTTGTCGGGGGGGGTTGGCGGTGCGAAATTAGCACTAGGACTCAGCCTCGAGCTCGCTGCTGATCGTTTGTCCGTGATCGTCAATACGGGTGACGACTTTGACCATCTGGGGCTGCGGGTGTGCCCGGACCTGGATACTTTGATGTATACCCTGTCGGGGAAAGCCAATCAGGAATTGGGTTGGGGACAGGCGAGTGAAACTTGGAGTTTCCTCTCGGCTTTGTCCGATTTGGGAGGGGAAGATTGGTTCAAGTTAGGAGACCGAGATTTAGCGACGCACGTTTTACGGACCCAAATGCTGGGCAGCGGGTCGAGTTTGACCGACGCGACGCGAGCCTTGATGACCGCCCTCGGGGTTAAGACGGTGGTACTGCCAATGACCGACGACCGAGTTGCAACGGAGATTCACTGTCAATCTGGAGAGACCCTCGCTTTCCAACATTACTTCTGACTGTATCTTGTCGTGCCTCCTATCTTTGGAGTGTCTGTTTCTGGGATTGATTCTTCTCTATGATCCACCCAATTTAACGCGTTGCTCGAGGCGGAAGCTGCCGCGTCAGTGATTATTTGCCCGTCAAATCCTTTTGTCAGTGTTGCTCCGATTCTGGACTTGCAAGATACCTGGCGCCGCATGCGTGAGCAGAGCGGGCCGGTGGTAGCGGTGTCTCCGATTGTCGCGGGTATGGCGCTTAAGGGGCCTGCTGCAAAAATGATGCAAGAGCTAGACATGCCGAGTACCGCACTTGCGGTGGCGGAATTTTATCAACGGGTTTATCCAGGCTTGCTCCAGGGTTTTGTAATTGATCACGCCGATGAGGCAAGTGCAGATGCGGTGCGTCAATTGGGTTTAGAAGTTCTGGTCACAGCCACTGTTATGAAAGATGTACACGACAAGCAAGCGTTGGCGCGGGATGTTCTGGCATTTGTTTCGGATTTGACAGCACTATGACAACCCGGGCAGTGCTCCCAATTAAAGACTTTGCGAACGCTAAACAGCGTTTGGCGTCGATTCTGGACGTCGATGAAAGAGCCGGGCTTTGTCGCGCTATGGTTGAGGATGTGCTGCTGGCGGTCGAGGCTTGTCCGTTGATTGATGACATTGCGATCGTGACGAACGATGAGCGCGCGATAGAATTAGGGCGGCAATTTCATGCTGAGGTGATTAATGAGCCTCCAGAGAAGGGTTTGATTCCCGCGGTCCAGCATGCAGCGAGTACCTTGGCCGCTGCGGGTGTTGATCGGATGATTTTTTTACCGGGAGATGTACCGTTGGTAACCCCCGATGAGCTCGAGGCGATTCTTGATGGATTTGCGGAGCCTGTTAAGGGCATTTGTCTGGTTCCTGCCTCCGATTTGGGTGGAACCAACTGTTTGGTGGCCTCGCCGCCCGACTGTGTAGTCTTTCAATTTGGTATCGACAGTTTTAGAAAACATGTTGCTGCGGCGGGAGCCGCCGGGCTGTCGCCAGTGGTGCTAAAGTTGCCGGGGTTAGGGCTCGACGTTGATACACCCCAAGACCTACACGAATTGATGACCCGGCTGGCATTTAAGGGATCAGAGTCCCATACTTATCGTTATTGCATGGAGATTGATGTGGATGCACGTTTAACATCCGTCATTGGAGGTGAGGATTGAATCATTTTGCAACAGAGCTGTTAGAGAAGGCGGCAAAAGGCCAGGGTCTTTCCGATGATGAGGCGCTCAGCCTAGGGGAGTTTTCAAACACGGATGATTTGTTAAAAGTTGCAGGGCCTGTCCGGGATCTGGCTCACCCCAACGCGATTTCTTATTCTCGAAAAGTGTTTATACCTCTGACGCATCTCTGCCGAGATGTCTGCCATTACTGCACGTTTGCCCAGGTACCCAGAAAACTTAAAGCGCCGTATTTAACGCCTGAAGAAGTCCTCAAGATCGCCTCAGAGGGTGCTCAAGCCGGCTGCAAAGAAGCCTTGTTCACCCTTGGAGATAAGCCCGAAGAGCGCTACAGCGCGGCCCGGAAAGGTCTAAAAGAGCTTGGGCAAGACTCGACCTTAAGCTATTTGCGAGACATGGCTGAGCTGGTGCTCAACGAAACAGGGCTCTTTCCGCATTTAAACCCCGGTCTGATGACAGCTGCGGAGTTTGCGGAGCTGCGCAAAGTGTCTCTGTCCATGGGCATTATGCTTGAGTCTGCTTCCGATCGTTTGACAGAGAAAGGAATGCCGCACTACGGTTCCCCAGATAAGATCCCTTCAAGGCGTCTCGAAACGATCCGCTTGGCGGGAGAGGCTGGAGTTCCGTTTACCTCGGGTATTTTGATTGGTATCGGGGAAACCCGTCGGGAGCGCATCGAATCGCTGCTGGCGCTGAGATCGGCAAACACCCCGACCGGCCATATTCAGGAACTGATCATCCAAAATTTCAGAGCGAAACCGGAAACATTGATGGTCAATGCGCCTGAACCTGATCTCAATGAGCTGCTTTGGACCATCGCACAAGCGAGGCTGATCTTTGGCTCGCAGATGAACATCCAAGCCCCCCCCAATTTAAGCCCCGGAGTTTTTCACCGCATTATCGATGCGGGGATCAATGATTGGGGCGGCGTCTCACCGGTCACCCCAGACTTTGTGAACCCAGAAGCACCTTGGCCTCATCTCAGCAATCTTGCACAAGAAACTGCAAGAGAAGGGAAAGTGTTGGTTGAACGCTTGGCTTTGTACCCCAAACAGGTCCAAGCCCTAGATCAATGGGTCGATGTGGCCCTGCAGCCAATGGTGCTGGATACCGTGGACGGCGAAGGGTTTGTCCGGGGCGAAGACTGGGCAGCGGGTGAATCTCCTATGCCGCCTGCGGCAGATTTGGCCCGGGTGACTCAGATTCCAAAACTGCAGCCATCAGCAACGCTGTCGGACATTCTACAGCGTGCGGTCGCGGGAGAGACACTGGCTGAACAAGATATCGTCCGCTTGTTTATGGCACGGGGCGATGAAGTAACTCATGTCTGCCAGGCTGCCGATCAGGTTCGAAAAAAATTGGCGGGTGACGAGGTGACCTATTGCGTGAATCGCAATATTAATTACACCAACGTGTGCTATTTCAAGTGCCAGTTCTGCGCTTTTTCGAAGGGAAAAATGAGTGAGAATTTGCGGGGTCGGCCCTATGACCTTTCCTCGGAAGAAATCATGCGACGAACACGTGAGGCACACGATCGGGGCGCATCGGAAGTGTGTTTGCAAGGGGGCATTCACCCCGAGTACACCGGGCAAACCTACCTTGATATCTGCCATACGATCAAGCAAGTGGTTCCAGAGATGCATATTCATGCCTTTTCACCCCTCGAGGTGTGGCAGGGCGCAAAAACCTTGGGTCAGTCTTTGCCTGAGTATCTCACCGCATTGAAGGAAGCTGGGCTAGGCACGCTGCCCGGGACTGCTGCGGAGATATTAGATGATGAGGTTCGTTCAACGCGAT
>CAJYBS010000321.1 GCA_913064795.1 uncultured Gammaproteobacteria bacterium | reverse complement strand
TGGGTTTCAGGCTCAAGATGATTCGGCTGATGGGCTTGCGGTTCTCAAGAGAATGTTTACCCCGGAATTCAGGAATCGATTAGACGGCATTATTCCTTTCGGTCCGCTCGATCGAACCGTCATAAAAACCGTGGTTGACAAGTTTTTGGTCGAAATACAGGTACAACTTGATGAGAAAAAAGTCCTGCTTGATGTCACCGACGCCGCTCGGGTTTGGCTGGGCGAACGAGGGTACGATGAGATGTTGGGCGCTCGGCCCATGCAGCGGTTGATTCAAGATAAGATTAAAAAACCCTTAGCTGAAGATATCTTGTTCGGGAAATTGTCAAAAGGTGGGGTAGTGCGAGTAGATGTTGATGAGGATGAGTTAGTGCTCCTGATCGAGGAAGAAGCACTGGTCTAGGCCGGTTCGGCGCCTGACAGGAAGTCAGTCGTGATGCCTATTCTCTGAAGGTGATGCGACCTTTGGACAAATCGTAGGGGCTGACTTCGACTTTAACTTTGTCGCCCGTAAGAATGCGGATGTAGTTTTTGCGCATCTTGCCGGAAATGTGAGCCATTACTACATGGCCATTTTCAAGCTCCACTCTGAACATGGTGTTGGGCAGGGTATCCA
The DNA here is from genome assembly GCA_913064795.1 of uncultured Gammaproteobacteria bacterium. Taxonomy (GTDB): domain Bacteria; phylum Pseudomonadota; class Gammaproteobacteria; order Pseudomonadales; family Azotimanducaceae; genus UBA9926. Next base: position 3,002 of record CAJYBS010000321.1, on the reverse strand, counting down.
CGACAGTGCCCGAAAGCTGTATTTGTTCTTCCTTCGCCATAGCGCTCTTTTTTTGCCTGTTTGAAAGTGAGCGCATTGTGCACTAATTGCTAAAGCAAGGCAAAGCGTCTCATTTCCTTTGGTCAGTTGCTTGTTCCCACTTGCCTCATTGCTCGAGGGTGCGCCAAGCATTGTCAATTAATCGCTGCTGAGGCAAAAACTCTGCCTTGTAACGCATTTTCGCGCTGTCGCCGATCCAGTAACCTAAATACACATAAGGCAGCTTCGCCTCCGCAGCGCGCTGAATGATGTCGATAATGGCATAAGAGCCCAATGAGCGCGCTTCGAGGTCTGGATCAAAAAAAGTGTAGATCGCGGACAAACTGTCTTGTAGTTGATCAACCACCGCAACTGCAGCTAACCGGCCGCGAAGACGATATTCGATGAACCGTGCCTCTTCCCGACCCTCAACGAGAAAATTTACGAATTGATCCCGTGAAGGTGGGTACATGTCGCCGTCAAAATGCCGGAGCGTAATGTATCGTGCATAGAGCGCCCACACCTCATCGTTGTTATTGGGTTGGGTCACCAAGGTTGTGAGATCTTGATTGCGCTTTTGTAAGCGTCGATGACGGCGTCTAGGGGCGAATAGCCTCGTAAGGACTCTGACCGGAACGCAAGCATTGCATGCGGCACACATAGGTTTGTAGATGTGCGGACCGCTCCGCCTAAAACCAATTTGCGAGAGCAAGGTATAGGATCTTGTGTCGATCTTTATCGAAGGGTCGGCAAACACGGTGGTTGCGCTCCGATCAGGGAGGTAGCTGCAGTCGTGGTCCGGCGCCTGAAAAAACTTCAGGTTTCCTAGTCCGCTCATTGTGCGGTCCAGGGGTGGCTCGTTTGCCACGAGGGAAGCCATCCTTTGAGGGATGACCAAGGTTTGGCTCGATGTGGTTCCCTAAGCATTGTGTGGAAGGCGCTGCGCGGGATGGGTTTCGCGCCAAGACGCATTAAATGAGGGTTGGGCATCTGACAATCGATGATCCCGACGCCCAGATCCTGACAGAGTCGCGCTAAGTAAGCGAAAGCGACTTTTGATGCGTTGCTGACCAGCGAAAACATCGATTCTCCACAAAAAATACCATCGAGGGAGACCCCATAAAGTCCTCCGACCAATTCAGTATTCTCAAAGCAAGCGATGCAGTGGGCTTTATCCGCCTCAAAAAGAAGCGTGTAAGCCTCAATCATGTCATCGGTGATCCACGTGCCTTGCCCTTGGGACGTCCGGCTACGCTGACATAGCATAATGACCTCGTCAAAATGCAGATCCAGCGCCACCGAAAAATCATTTTTTCGTAGTATTCGCTCGAGACTTTTAGAGGCTTTAAAGGTGTCCGCCTCGACAACAGCGCGCTCTGGGGGTGACCACCACAAGATCGGCTGGTCGGCCTCGAACCAAGGGAAAATGCCCATCTGATAAGCCAGCAGCAATCGTTCGGGGCGAAGGTCTCCTCCGATCGCCAGCAGGCCTTCGGGTTCGTCAAGAGCAGCTTGAGGGTCTGGAAACCAGAGTCGATGGTCAAGCTGCACGAGTTGATCGGACATGAGGACGCGAGGTTACGCGAGCTCGTCGAGGTATTTTTCAGCATCGAGTGCCGCCATGCAGCCAAAGCCAGCCGAAGTCACCGCTTGTCGATAAATTTGGTCTGCAACATCACCTGCCGCGAAAATGCCTGGAACGCTTGTCGCAGTCGCGCCACCGATTAGCCCGCTAGAGATTTGGATATAGCCATGGGTCATATCGAGCTGGCCATCGAACAATTGCGTATTCGGCGTATGACCAATCGCAATAAAAACGCCTTGTAAATCGATCGAAGTTTTGGTTTTTTCTATCAGATGATTAACAGCAATACCTGTAACGCCCATGTCATCGCCGAGCACTTCATCAAGGGTGGCATTCCAAATTACTTCGATGTTGTCTTTTTCAAGGACCCGGTTTTGCAGTATTTTTTCGCCTCTGAATTTGTCCCGGCGATGTATTAGATAAACTTTTTCGGCGATATTGGACAGATAAAGAGCTTCCTCGAGTGCTGTATTGCCGCCACCGATCACGGCGACCCGCTGCTGGCGATAGAAAAATCCATCGCAGGTGGCGCAAGCGCTGACGCCCCGGCCTTTAAAAGCCTCTTCGGAATGAAGTCCGAGGTACTGGGCAGAGGCTCCCGTGGTAATGATGGCTGCATCACAAGTATAGGTTGCTTGATCCCCCTTAAAGACAAAGGGTTTTTGGCTCAAATCACAGGTGTGGATATGGTCATAAATGATTTCAGCCTCAAAGCGTTCGGCGTGCGCCTGCATGCGCTGCATCAGGTCGGGTCCTTGCAAGCCCTCGACATCTCCGGGCCAGTTATCAACATCTGTCGTTGTGGTCAATTGCCCACCGGTTTCGATGCCGGTGATCACAACAGGGTTCAAATTCGCTCGAGCGGCGTAAACTGCGGCTGTAAATCCCGCTGGCCCGGATCCGAGAATGAGTAGTTTCTGATGACGCGATTCCATAGTGGATGGTTTCCTCAAATTTTAGTGTGGCTTAATGCGATGTGCGCTGTTGCATCCCGCGATGGTTTTGGCCTCGGACAGGATCGTCCGTCGGCACTCAGATTCAGTTTGGAGCTTGGGCCGCTCTGGATTGCGAGAAGCGCGTGAATGGCTTGGGATCTCTGTGACAACATGATTTAGAAATTGACCCGGATTAAGCCTGGTAAAGCCTCTAAAGCATGCTCCTCTGCCGACTGATGAGCGGTCGCATTTGAGGTGTGTATTGAAAAGGTGAGCACAGGCTGTGGGAATATTGCCGTACGCAGTGGATGAGCTGGGGACCAGGGATTGTGTGAAGTGATGCAACATTCAGTTCGGTTCAGCTCAAGGTCAAAATAATGACACGGGGTCAGTTTTGCCCAGTGCGGTTTTTCGGATCAGGGCCGCGTCACCAAAAATAGAACCTGCCCTCTGGGGCACTACTG
>CAJYBS010000320.1 GCA_913064795.1 uncultured Gammaproteobacteria bacterium | reverse complement strand
TTAGTAGCCTTGCAAAACACCGTAACGGTCACGATGAAAACCACTGTTGCCTAATGCATGCTCACAGACTCTGGAGCGCTTCATAAAAAACCCTATCTCATATTCATCAGTCATGCCGATACCGCCATGCATCTGCACGCCCTCACTACTCACTAAATGATACGTGTCATTGAGGCGGGTTTTCGCCAAACTCGCGAGCTCCGGGACTTCTTCGCTGTCCTCATCTAAGGCCGCCAACGCTTCGAGCACAACAGACTTAGAGAGCTCAACCTCACAAAACATTTGCGCTGCGCGATGTTTCAAGCCTTGGAAAGATCCGATGGGCACACCAAACTGCTCACGCACTTTAAGATACTCAACGGTCCGCTCGAAACATTCCTGAACACCTCCGAGCATTTCAGCCGCGAGCAATATACGCCCGATGTCGAGAGCCTTGTCCAGGATCTGAGCGCCCTGTCCTTCTTCACCTAACAAAACCCCCTCAGCGCCACTGAACTCGATATTCGCAGCATTGCGAGAATCCGCCATGATTGTCCGTGTGACATTGACACCCGCGGCTTCGCGATCAATCAGAACCAAGGTCAATCCATCCTTATCCCCTGCTTCGCCACTCGATCGTGCGACGACAACAAGTTTGTCAGCAATATGACCATCTAATACAAACTTTTTACTCCCGGTGACCGCGATGCCCGAGGCTGTTTTCTCCGCAGTTGCCGAGCTTCCATAAGGGCTGTGATGGGGAGACTCCTCAAGTGCGAGGGCGAGGAGCATTTCGCCACCAGCGACCTGTGGCAAGATTGAACGCTTCTGTTCATCGTCACCGCCCAAAACAACACAGCTTGCTCCAAGTCCAACCGTCGCAATCAGGGGCGAAGCCGCTAAAGTACGTCCGCACTCTTCGAGCACAACCCCCATACCCGTGAAACCGAAACCTAGACCGCCGTATTCTTCAGGAATGCAAATGCCCGCCCATCCAAGGTCCACCATCTGACGCCAGGTGGCGTCATCAAACCCTAAAGAATTTTGCTCGTCTCTTAATTTTCGTAATTGGGTGATCGGTGTGTTATTCGTGCAAAAGTCTTTTGCAGCGTCTTTGAGCATGTTTTGCTCTTCATTTAACACGAGTGCCATAGTTCGTCTCCTCTAAAAACTATCTATAAACCGTAAATCTGTTTTTCTACCGTAAATATTGATTAAGCTGTCAATGTTTGCTTATCGCGATCTCGCAAGGCTTTCGTCTGTAGGACGCACTTTATTGATGCGCACTTTCTGAATCAACGCTTTAGCTGCACCGCAATACTGTTTGCTCAGGCTTCCTGATGCCACGGCTGATGATCGCTAACGGTGACGGCACCACCCTTTTTTTAACAGCGGCGCCTCGTCCTACCTATTTTTTAACAGTCGTTTCTAACAGTCGTCTCTGATCGGCTTTCTTACTCTGAGATTTGAACCCTAAAAACCGGCTTAGGGTACGTTGGTGTTTACCGCAGTCTAAATCAGCACTTCCTTACTTCTGGGCCGCCTTCCAACCGAGCTCCATTACACAGTGTCCACCGGCAGATGTCCAATTTTTCTGGCCTCCGCGGTTGGGTTCAAGGCATGCTTTTAATCGGGTAACCCAAGGACTCGCTTTGCGATAATATTGAGTTGCACCTCTGAGCTTCCCCCTGCAATCGTACTCGCCTTCGACCGTAGCCAAGTGCGCGTTGTCGCGAGTTCATCGGCATCGAAGCTGTCCCCGGACCATCCAAGCCCTTGATGCCCTATCATTTCAAGCTGAAGCTCCATTCGGTCATTGCCCTGCTCAGAACCATAATACTTAAACAATGACGTCAGGAACGTCGGCGTCCCTCCGGACTGACTTTCCTCAAAGGACCGTCTCTGGGTCAAAGAAAATGCTTTGTGATTCATCTCGTTGTTCAAAATGCGCCGCCTCAGTGAACCCGTCGGATCCTGGGTCACCGCATCGATGCTATTTTGATAGATCGACGACAGCGTCCCAAAATGGTCATAACGGCCCCGGCGACCACCACCGCTGAGCCCGGAAATTGAGCTCCGTTCGTGTTGTAGCAACCGTTTTCCGACCGTCCACCCTCGGTTCAGCTGTCCAACAAGATTCTTTTTTTCACAGCGAGCCTGGTCAAAAAATGTTTCACAGAAAGGAGAATTACCGCTGATCAACTGGATGGGTCGGACCGAGACACCAGGCTGATCCATATCAATTAAAACAAAACTGATCCCATCATGCTTTGAGGCGGTGAAGTCAGTCCGAACCAGCGTAAAGATCCAATCCGCGAACTGCGCCCCTGAAGTCCATATTTTTTGCCCGCTCACTTCAAAGTGATCGCCTTGATCGTCGCACCGGGTTTGCAAACTGGCCAAATCAGACCCGGCACCGGGCTCACTGTAACCCTGACACCACCGTATTTCGCCACTGATGATTTTCGGGAGATGCTCGAGCTTTTGATCCTCAGTGCCGTAATCCAAAAGAGTCGGACCAATCATCGAAAAGCCCATGCCTGTAATCGGCGCCCGCGCGTTGATCCTCTGCAATTCGTCTTGAAGTATCTGGTGCTGTTCTTTATCGAGGCCACCGCCTCCATACTCCTTTGGCCAGGTTGGCGCCGTCCACCCTTTTCCAGCCATGGCATCAAGCCATGCTTTAGCGGCTGGGTCGTCAAAGGTTTGCCGCTTTCCCCCGCCTATGATCTTATCCTCGGTAACAGGGCCTCGCATCGACTCTGGACAATGATCCGCCAGCCAATCCCGTACTTCAGCTCTAAATTGTTCAGACATCACGATCCCCTTGTACTTGACCTCAAACTAGCAAAAGCAGCCCTAGACTGCAAAACTCAACAACTTGCCAGCCCGCCAATTACGATAGACTTTAAAAAAGAGGATTCATCATGCGATTCATCATTTACGGCGCCGGCGCCATCGGTGGAACCATTGGCGCCCGATTACAGCTGGCTGGCTTTGAAGTGGTTTTGATCGCCAGGGGCGCCCACGCCGAAGCCCTGAAGGAAAATGGCATGCGCTACATCTCTCCAGACGAAAACCTATCATTACCCGTCACCTGTGTGACAACACCAGAGGCCATCGACTATCAACCCGACGACATTGTGATACTCACAGTGAAGTCCCAAGACTCATGGCAAGCACTCAACGAGCTGGCGTTGGTCGCGCCCACTGCCCTACCCATCTTCTGCGCTCAAAATGGGGTCAGCAACGAGGCACTCGCGCATCGTTTTTTTAGAAATGTCTATGCCATGCTCGTCCTCTGTCCTGCTACCCACCTGACCCCAGGTGAAATCATTCATAGCGCCGCTGCGCCGGGAGGGTTGTTCAGTACAGGTCGGGACCCATCAGGAATCGATGGGGTTGCAGTTGCGGTGTCAGCAGCAATGACCCGGGCCGGATTCGTATCTGAACCCGATGATCGAGTCATGCGGCTAAAATACGCCAAACTTCTTGCCAATCTCGGCAATCCTCTTGAGCTCATCTTGACCAATGACCAAAGTAGCAGGCAAATCATGCGGAGGCTCAAAAAAGAGGCCCTCGTTTGTTATGAAGCTGCCGGCATTGAGTGCACAGCACCCGACGTGATGCGGCAACAGTTTGGTTTG
>CAJYBS010000319.1 GCA_913064795.1 uncultured Gammaproteobacteria bacterium | reverse complement strand
AAGGAACGACATATCGATATCAAATATCCAGAGCTCAAATTTTGCACAGATAATGGCGCCATGATCGCGATCGCTGGTTTGTTGCGCAAAGCACAATGGTCTGATTGCGATCACACCATCGCTGCAAGACCTAGATGGCCAATGAACGAGCTCAGCGGCCTCAACCCATGATTGGCGAGGACCACATCACAGTAACTGGACTTGAGATCGAGACCATCGTTGGCGTCTACCCCGCCGAGCGCAAGACCGTGCAAACCATTGCCATCGACTTAAAACTCTTCTATCCCTTCGGGCCCTCTGCACTCAACGACGACTTTCAAAAAGCGGTCGACTATGACCAGCTGACCGAGAGGCTGTCGGCCTATGTCCAGGAGAAGCGATTCGAATTGCTAGAAACCTTGTCAATCAGTTGCTGTGACTATCTACTCGACAACTATCCTTTATCGGCAGTCGCTTTAACCGTTCACAAGCCCTCAGCACTCAGGCGAGCAAGCTGCGTATCAGCAACCTTTTATAAAAAGCGGAACCCAAACTAGGCCAACTCAATCGCTCCGGGCAAATCGCCAAAGGGTTGTTTCCAAAGGCGCAGCAACCACTCAGTCAAAGTTAAACGAAGCGCACCGCAAGAAGCTTCCCTGGAGATTCGGGCCCTCTTTTATGCAGGCCTTTTTTACTACATGCCTTCTTCAATAAAAGAAACGGCCGCTAGCAGATTCTTTGATGATCATTAGAATCACCTACTCGGGTACGCTCGCCGCCCAGTACCAAGTTCAAAGCACACAGACTATACTTTGGAACCATAAATTTTTTAAAGCGAAGCCTTATGGAGCCAGACAACCTCAAAATTTTAGGACGTCTAGGACCTTTTTCAGCGCTCTCTGAAACCGATCTAAAGCTGATCGCTGAGAGAGGCACCTTCACAGACCATCCAGTTGGCACACTCTTGTTCAAGCGTTCTGCGAACGATGACCACAGCCATTTTTTACTCAAGGGTAAGCTCAATCTGGTTGATTCCGCTTTTGACAACCAACCCTTCACCGATGCAGACAGTGTGAATTATGGCGCTGTTGACGATTTTGAGCCGCACCGAGTCTCTGCCGTTTGCGAGAGTCCGTGTCTGGTTTTTTCCTTCCCCAAAACGGTTCGTGACTCGATCGAGGGCTTGCTCGAAAATGCTGCTGCAAGCGCCGAGGGCGTGGAGGTTGAGACGAATTGGATGGAGCGCCTGCTAAAGACACCGCTCTTTGAATTTATCCCAACTGCAAACATTCAAGCGCTGTTTAAATGCTTTGAACCCTATCAAATGCTTGCTGGAGACGTCGTGGTCAAGCAAGGGGATCCTGGAGACTATTTTTATGTCATTAAACGCGGCATCTTGCGATGTGAGGTTGAGAGGGATGGGACATTTTCTGAAGTCGCGAAACTCTCCATTGGGCAAAGTTTTGGTCAAGATGCGCTCATCAGTGATCTGCCGAGGAACGCCAGCGTCACTGCTGAAACCAGCGGCGAGCTGATGCGACTGAGTGAAGAGGACTTCGAGAGACTCCTGCTGGCACCGGTGATTGAGGTTATTCAACCAAGCGCCATCGAGCCCTTGAGCCAATCACTCGACTCAGAAGTAGTGATCATTGACGTCAGACCTTCTGTCGACCCAGAGCCCGAGGACTCATCAATGCTTCATATTCCGTTCTTGTCGCTTAGGACCCATTTGGAAGAATTATCTAGCGAGAAAGTCTACGTGATCAAAGGTTCAGGTCCAGAAAAAATAGCAGAGCTAAGTGCATACCTTCTTAATGAGAGTGGCTTCACGGCCTACGTACTTGCTACATGAAGATCAATCGGCCCATTGATCAATGGTTGCTTGGCATCGACCGAGGCCTCAAAACAATGACCGGCAGCCTAACAACTACTGAGCGGTTTCAGCACACTGCGACCAATGAGACACTCAGCGACAGCACCAAGGCGTCCTCCGCTGCGCTGATGCGCATTAATCACTGCGGCGAGGTCTGCGCACAAGGGCTTTATCATGGTCAAGCGCTCAGCGCTAGACGGCAATCTGCAAAGGATCATCTTTTGAGCGCCGCGGGTGACGAACAAAAGCATCTCATCTGGTGTCAGGAGCGACTCAAAGAGCTCGATGCTAGAACCAGTTACCTCAACCCACTGTGGTATCTGAGCAGCTTTGTGACAGGTGCCGTAACCGGGTTAATGGGGGATAAAGTGAGCCTGGGATTTGTCGCCGCAACAGAAGAAGAGGTTTGTAAACACTTGGATCAGCATCTTCAAAAGCTCCCCGCATCCGATCATCGGTCACGTGAAATACTTGAAGCCATCAAGGCTGACGAACCGCACCACCAAGCAGATGCACAGTCTCAAGGCGGTGCAGAGTTTCCGGTCTTTCTCAAAAACATGATGACGGTATCATCACAACTAATGACCCGGTCAACCCGTTGGATTTAATCAACTCGATGCTCGACCACGAGTAAGATTCTCCAAACAAGACGCGTTTGCCATTGGTACATCCGTACCTAAGCTGGATTCCTGGGTGACTTAAGGGTCATCATCCAAGCCGAATCTGATCTTTTGCTTACGCCTCTGACATCGCAATGGGCGGATGGTAGATCACCTGAATACGCACATCAGAAGGGCCTCGGCAATAAAAGCTTCTTGCGCCATCTCGATGAGTTCGAGGCTCGGTCAGCATTTTCACATCGTTCGACAACAAATAGGTATGCCAGTGATCAACGGCTTCGGGTGACTCGATGAAAAATCCAATGTGATCAAGCTGTCCCCGCCCCTCCAAAGCCTTAACCCCATGCAAGGCTAGGTTGTCATTGCCCGTTGTCAAATAGACATTGTCAGGATCTGGGCGCCACTCAACCGCCATCCCCATCAAATCTACAAAAAAGTGTTCTGCTGCAGCGAGCTCAGTAACAAACAGAGCAATATGACGCAATCCTTGTGTGGGCCCTGGCCGATTCATCCTTCTGCCTCCCTAATCTCAAAGCTTTCGGAAATACTAACGCCTCCAGCAACCAACATCTGTGACGCCGAACAATATTTTTTTGCGGAAAGCGCGATGGCTCGCTCGACGTGCTTTTGAGCTAAAGCAAACCCAGTCACAACAAAGTGCAATTGGATTTCGGTAAACACAGCCGGCACCGAGTCAGCACGCTCGGCGGTCAAAGACACCTCGCAATCTGTGACCGACTGACGCGCCTTTTTAAGTATGGTGATCACATCGAAACTTGCGCAGCCACCCAATCCCAATAGTATTAATTCCATGGGCCGGGCCCCGGCATCTTGACCGCCCTTATCAGGGGGCCCATCCATACTAATGAGATGACCCGATTCTGAGACCCCTTCAAAGCGAACATCACCTTGCCAACGGACCAACCCTTTCATTTTTGCGACTCCTTACAATAGAATCTCGACCGTATCCCGATCAAACCGATCCGGCGCCGGTAACGGCCAACCCTCTAAAAGACTCGTCGAGGGAATCAGAGACACACCCGTGTGCCAGAAACACGCTTCAACGCAGCGATCTAACGCTGGGTCAACACCGGATCATTAACCTCAACCAAAGAGCTCTGAGAGCTTCTTCCCAGGATGATCATGGCGCATAAAGGCCTCACCCACT
>CAJYBS010000318.1 GCA_913064795.1 uncultured Gammaproteobacteria bacterium | reverse complement strand
CCGCTCTGCCCCTGTGATCACAACGACCTTGTCTTTAAATTCATTCATGGGTTTTCCTTGTTGTTAAGTGATTATAAAGGGACTGGGTGAAAGAGTTGGAGTGACTCAATGACTCAGTCCTAGCGTTTTTCGTAGTATGAAATCATCGACAAAGAAACCTTCGCCGATAGATTCGAGCACCGAGTCGAAATGAACGTAACCCGCGCGGCAATAGGCTGAGATGGCCAGACGATTGTGTTTATTGACGAAGAGGATAATGTCGCGAGCTCCTCGCGCTAGGGCCACAGTCTCGACCTGTTTGAGCAAAGCTGCCCCAATACCTTGGCCTTGATAGGCGTTCAGTAAATAGAGTTTTTCCAACTTAAGGGTTTCGCTGCAGAGTGATTTAAAGGCCGCAAAGCCGATGGGTTGCTTCTCTTGGGTGGCGATGAGGAAGATCGTGCCAAGATCGGCATCCTTTTGAAGCGCATCAAGGTTATAATCCTTCTCGAGCATATAGTCGATTTGAGGCTGACTGATAATCCCTAGGTAATGCTCGTTCCATATTTCTGTGGCCAGGTCTGCAATGGCCGGCAATTGCTGCACTTTCGCAGTTTCGATTGTGAATTTCATCGCTCAAGGATAGCTCAACTATGCAAGATGACGCTATGGACCGACGTCAATCCTTGGCGATGTGCAGCAAAACACAGTTTGATTTGGTCATCATTGGTGGCGGTATCACTGGCGCTGGAATTTTTCGAGAGATGTGTCTGTCTGGCCAGCGTGTGCTGCTTGTCGAGGCTCGGGATTTTGCGAGCGGAACCTCGAGTCGGTCGACCAAGCTGGTTCATGGCGGTATCCGTTACTTGCAGCAAGGGCAGTGGCAGTTGGTTCGCGAAGCGGCCTTAGAACGTCAGCGCATCGCTGAAATTGCGCCTCACCTAGCAGAGCCAACCGATTTGTTGCTCATCGCCGCCAATAGCTGGTTGTTTTTGAAATACCTCGTTGGCGTGATGATTTATGAGTTTTTGGGGAAAGTGAGGAAGAAAGATCGGCACCGAAAACTTTGGGGCGCGGGGTTGCGGGAAATTGAGCCTTCTCTCGACGCAGCGCAATATCCCTTTGGCATTATGTATCGGGAATACCTGACGGACGACGCGAGGCTGGTCATCGCAAACGTGCGCGCAGGGCAGGCGCTCGGCGGCCAAGCGCTGAACTATCTGTCGGTTGAAGACTTATTGCGAGATGGTGAGCAAGTCATTGGTGTCCGGGCTAAGGATCAAGAATCGGGTGAACTGCTTGATATCCAGGCACACAAAGTGGTCAATGCGGCCGGGCCATGGGTACAGTCAATTTTGGATTTGGATGGCGTGGCGCCCAAAAAACTGATGCTCAGCAAGGGTGTCCATGTCGTTATTTCCCGGGCTCATCTTGATATTCAGCAGAGTGCCTTGCTGGTCGCAAGCGATGGTCGTCCCATTTTCGTGATCCCCAAGCAAGACACAGTTTATGTTGGTACGACCGATTCTGCTTATACAGAGGATGAGTTGACCTGGCCAAGGGTCCAAACAGACGAGGTCAGCTATTTACTCAATGCTGTCAATCGTTATTTTGGAACCGCTTTAGCTCCTTCGGACTGTTTAGGCAGCTGGGCAGGATTGAGGCCGCTTGTTGCGGCCGAGGCACAAAAAACATCTGAGATTTCGAGAAAAGACGAAATTTGGGAAAGCGCCAGCGGCTTGATAACGATCGCGGGCGGGAAGTTGACTGGCTATCGAAAAATGGCCGAGCGTGTTGGTGAGCGATTGATAGGGAAAGATTTCTATTCACCGGGTTTAAAGGATGCCGCACCGAAATTCCTGCCCGGGGGCTGTGAACGTAAAACGCTAAAGGCTTTGGAGGGCGATCTTTGCGCGTCCTCGAATTTATCCCCGGGGCTTATAAATTGCCTCATACAACGCTATGGCAACGAAGCGCCGAAAGTCATCGAATTGGGTCATGTTTTGGTTGTGCCGGGGGCGATGGTCGTCGAAGGGGAAGTTCGGTGGAGTGTGCGGTTCGAGCAGGCGCGACATTTGGAGGACGTCGTCTATCGGCGGATCAGAACCCCTTGGACCACTCCGTTGATGGCAGACGCGGGGCTGATTCGGATGAGCGAAGTCATGGCGCAGGAGATGTTGTGGGATGAATCCACGCGAATCGCTGAGCTCGAGAACATTCGTCAAAGACTAAAAGAGGATCTGTCATTCGCTCCCTAGTGGCAGTCAGCAGGGTTAGGTTAGGGATTGGAGAAGTGTCTCAGCTCAAATGTTGAGTTGCCAAGCTGGGGATTGATCGGTCTGAGCATAAAACTTTCTTAGTTGGTAGTTCAGCTGGGGACAAGCAAGCCGCATGGTTTCAAAAGCATCGCGCTTGATGGCCAAGAATCTCGAGGGCGTGGCTGCCTGAATGTCTCCGCAGAGGGCAGTCTGAAAAGGGCGAAAGCCCAGTGCTTGTGCGTTCCTCAGGGTTGAATCCGAACTTTCTATGTCACCTTCCAACTTAAAAAGCATGGCATCCTCGGTGAGGGTCATGGTTTCCCCCACGGTCATGGTCTTAAGCACTGCGATGGCCGCTATTTTTTCGATGACTGTCGAGCTGACCGCAGTAAATTGCGGCAAACTTTTGATCAAAGGTCTGAGTGTCCAGCGGTTTTTTAGCTCCGCCCTAAATCCTTCATCGTCTGCAAGCGCTGTAAAGGTGTCCTCTGAGAGCCGACAAACCGCAACAGGCGTTTTTGCGACGATGGAGGCATTTCTTACCCCAAGATCGGTGAGTACCGCCATTTCTCCGAGCAGATCACCGGCCTGAAGTACAGCGACCGAGTTTAATTGATTGCCATCGTGGTGAATGACTTCGCAATACCCTGTAAGAATCAGATAGACATAATTTTTGGATTCTTGGCCTTGCACTAAAATGACATCGTCGAGGTTGTAGCGAAGGACTTCTGAATTGCTTACTAGGCTGCGGATCCACCGGTTCGGAGCCCGGTCGCCGATCCAAAGCTCGAGATAATGGAATATGAGCATAGAGTAAAGGCTCAGGTCCCCCTCAATCAGGGTAAACCGCTTTCCCGCTCGAGCAACCGAGAAAGTGGCCGAAAATTCAGGAGGCAACTCATCGATATGAACAAAAACGATTCGGTCCGCGGGTGACGTTGCAAACTCCGCCGGATCGCCGTGCAATGCGCCGGCTCCCCCATCGGCAATCAAGAGCTCATAGGGCTCCTCATAAAGCCTACTAATGTCTGTTAGGGTTGATGGCCTAACGAGCCCGGCATCTGAAAGCGCGCGGATTTGTTTAAGTGAGTGATTATCTGCAACGACACAAATTTTTCGAACCGTGTTTCCCTCTTTAACGCTGAAAGTTGCACCGATGGTCGGGATGCTGTGCACCGTGTAGTGGGCTTCTATAATGAGGCCAAAAAAATTGAGTGGCTGACCAGGCTGGATGTCGACATGGACAAAATGCTCGCGAATGACACTTTCTTCCCACCCTAAGCCCAGGGCGAGTTTTTCCATTGCCATTTCGAAAATGGTTCGATGGGTAATAATCTCGATGCGATGGGCGGTTTGCATCAGAGGAAACAAGGCACAGTGATCGTCATGGATATGGGTTAAAAAGCAG
>CAJYBS010000317.1 GCA_913064795.1 uncultured Gammaproteobacteria bacterium | reverse complement strand
TTGGCGGAGGTAAGGTGATTCGTGATGGTATGGGCCAAAGCCAAGCGTCTCGTAGCGTCGCTGTCGATACAGTGATTACGAATGCGGTTATTTTGGATCACTGGGGCATTATTAAGGCGGATGTGGGGCTCAAAGATGGCCGGATCGCCGCCATTGGTAAAGCGGGCAATCCAGATATTCAGCCTGGTGTAGACATCATTATCGGTCCGAGTACCGAAGTGATTGCTGGAGAAAACCACATTCTCACTGCGGGCGGAATCGACGCCCATGTCCACTTCATTTGTCCTCAGCAGATCGAGGAAGCGCTGATGAGTGGTGTGACAACGATGCTTGGGGGTGGTACCGGCCCCGCGACGGGCACAAATGCCACGACCTGCACGCCAGGTTCATGGCATATCGCACGAATGAGGGAAGCAACAGACGCTTTTCCAATGAATATAGGGTTGTTGGGTAAAGGGAATGCAAGCTTGCCCGATGCGCTTGACGAACAGGTTGCAGCAGGGGTCATGGGGCTAAAGTTGCATGAGGACTGGGGGACGACCCCGGCTGCCATCGATAACTGTCTGAGTGTGGCCGACCGGTTTGATATTCAAGTTGCCATTCATACTGATACGCTGAATGAATCTGGATTCGTAGAGGACACATTAGCTGCCTTTAAGGACCGTGCGATCCACACCTACCACACCGAGGGTGCCGGCGGAGGGCACGCGCCGGACATTATTAAAGCGTGTGGTTATGCCAACGTTTTGCCCTCTTCAACAAACCCGACGCGGCCTTATACCGTTAATACGGTTGATGAACATTTAGATATGTTGATGGTGTGTCATCACCTAGATCCTAATATTCCGGAAGACGTGGCGTTCGCAGATTCGCGCATTCGGAAGGAAACCATTGCAGCAGAGGATATTCTGCATGATTTGGGCGCCTTCTCTATGATCGCATCTGATTCTCAGGCTATGGGTAGAGTGGGAGAAGTGATTATCAGAACGTGGCAAACAGCCCATAAAATGCGCGTTCAGCGAGGGCTACTTCGGTCTGGAGAGACCCATGATAATGCACGCGCGAAACGCTATGTTGCTAAATACACGATAAATCCAGCGATCACCCATGGCATAAGCCACGAGGTGGGTTCGATAGAACCGAACAAACTTGCGGACCTAGTGCTCTGGCGTCCAGAGTTTTTTGGGGTAAAGCCCGCGATGATCATAAAGGGCGGGATGATTGCTGCAGCCCCCATGGGCGACCCCAACGCTTCAATCCCAACACCTCAACCGGTTCATTATCGACCGATGTTTGGCGCGTATGGCGGGGGGCCAAGTCAGAACTCGTTGCTCTTTGTTTCCGGTATCTCGATCGAAAACGGGATGCTTGAACCTCTTAGGGTTGGAAAATCCTTGAGCCCAGTCTCAGGTTGTCGCAGCGTCCGAAAGTCCGACATGGTGCACAATGATTGGTTGCCTGAGATTGAGGTTGATCCCGAGACTTACGTCGTGCGCGCGAATGGCGAGATCCTTACCTGCGAGCCTATGGCTGAGCTGCCCATGGCCCAGCGATACAGTTTATTTTGAGATAAAACAGATGATCAATTCCTGCTTTCGATTTGATTTGGGCCCCAGCGACGAGACCCTTCCAGAAGTAGCGCTCGACTACGATCAGCGTAAAAAAAGTCGGTTCAGAGCGACGGATTCGGAAGACGAAATACTTGAGGTCTACCTGCCTCGAGGCACTGTGCTCCGACATGGCATGATTTTAATTGATGAGGCAGGACGTCGAGTTCGGGTGGTCGCAAGACCGCAGTCTTTGTCGGAGGTGCGCGCAGAAGCCTCGGCGCTATTGCCGCTGGCCTATCATTTAGGGAACCGGCATCTTCCACTGGAAGTAAAATCAACGGCGCTCCGCTATGAAAGTGATCACGTTATCGATGACATGGTGCGTCAGTTGGGGCTGACGCCAACACAGATCGAGGCGCCTTTTCAGCCCTTAGACGGCGCCTACAAACATGCCCATCATGAACATTAGGCTCCTGCGTTTAGCCAGTAACGCGCTACCCATCGGTAGCTTTGCGCACTCTCAAGGCATCGAAAGTGCAAGTCAACAGGGCTTGGTCTCAGATGAAGAGAGCGTTTGCCTGTGGCTCGAGGGGGTTTACCGTGCGGGTCTCGGTAAAACTGAGTTGCCCATATTGAAAGGTCTTTATGGCGCCTGGTCGGATGGCGGTGATCTGAAAATAGCCCACCTCAATACGCTGATGCTCGCCGGTCGGGAAACCAAGGAGTTGTGGCTAGAGGATCAAAGACTGGGCGCAGCGCTGAAGAAAATCCTTGATGAGGATGCACCGCTATTCCGGCAAGCTGTCTTAAATGGGCCTCAATCTTTAGTAAGCCAGTGGGCCCGGGCGGCTGTCATGTGGCGTATCGACGAGAACGCGATGGTTCAGGCCTTCGCGTTTAGTTGGTTAGAGAACGCCTGCCTAGCCTGTGCAAAATTGTTGCCGATGGGGCAACGCCAAGTCCATCACGTCATGAACCATATGTTTGATGTGATCAATGAGGCTGAGATTCCGGCTTTTGTGGAAGATCAATGGGGACCGTCTTTACCAGGCTTAGCGATGCTCTCGAGTCAACATGAACACCAACAGAATCGATTATTTTTATCTTAAGGAACGAATACGATGAAAAAACCTGCGCTTCGAGTCGGTAGTGGAGGTCCCGTCGGATCGGGAAAGACAGCACTGGTAAAGCAGTTGTGTTTAGCGCTGAGGGGTAGCGCAAGCGTTGCGGTCATTACGAACGATATCTACACCCGGGAAGATGCTGATTTTCTGTTACGCAATCAGGCTTTATCTCCAGATCGCATCGTTGGCGTTGAGACAGGGGGATGCCCCCACACGGCAATCAGAGAGGATGCGAGTATGAATCTGCTCGCCGTAGATGAATTGAATCAAAAATTTCCCGACCTCGACCTCATCATGATTGAAAGTGGTGGCGATAACTTGGCCGCAACGTTTAGTCCAGAGTTATCTGATCTTACCCTTTATGTGATCGATGTTTCCGCCGGAGACAAAATTCCAAGAAAGGGCGGTCCAGGCATCACTAAGTCTGACCTATTGATCATTAATAAAATTGACTTGGCGCAGCACGTAGAGGCCAATCTTGATGTGATGGAACGGGACGCCCGGGCGCAGCGGGTTGATCGCCCGTTTGTTTTCACGAATATGAAAGAAGGCCTTGGTGTCGATAAAATTGTGGACTTTATCGGAGACGAGGGAATGGTTGACGTTATCCGTGTGCGCTGACTTAAATGGTCCTGTGAAGAATCATTCTTTGTCCGCTGCGAGGATTATTTGATGGGGGTACATCACGGGCTTGCTCCTTAGCGATCGCTGAACAAGCAATAGCGGTGCGAGAGTACTTCTGAATGATGAGAAAGGGTGTTTATTCTTACTAACCGCCGCTAGAGCCACGGTTTTAGTAGACCGCTCGAAAGATC
Source organism: uncultured Gammaproteobacteria bacterium (assembly GCA_913064795.1). Classification (GTDB taxonomy): domain Bacteria; phylum Pseudomonadota; class Gammaproteobacteria; order Pseudomonadales; family Azotimanducaceae; genus UBA9926. The sequence goes on along the minus strand of CAJYBS010000317.1, from coordinate 163 downwards.
ACCTACTGAGAATAGACCGAAGGTACCCAGACATCCGAAAAAATTGCCTAACCACGGAGTCGCAACCAAGCATAAAGGGCCAAGCTGCAGGACAACATGCCGCCGATGACCCAGTAAAACCCGCTCGGGGACTCGACCCCCGGCAGACCACCCACATTCATAC
>CAJYBS010000316.1 GCA_913064795.1 uncultured Gammaproteobacteria bacterium | reverse complement strand
GGCTTCGCCACCATCGAAGACTTTTTTCGACCCGATGAAATCGATCCCATTTTTTCAGATTTTGAGCGCCTCTACAGCCACCTTGCACCCCAGACCGAGTCAGCTCGCGAGCTCATTAAAAAGCCACCAGGCGCCTTCGGCGCAATGCATTACAAGCAATTTCAAAATATCGACAGCCTACCGTATGACGGCAGCGTTGCCATGAACCTCATTTCGCTGCATCCAGCATTAATCGCTTTTGCGCAGGACCTTCTAGAGGTCGAGTCCGTTCATCTCTATCAATCGCACACCTGGGCCAAATTCACCGGTGAAGCGGATTACGATCAAATGCATCACTGTGACTTCGGAAACCATACTCTCACAGTACCCAGTGACCATCCAAGCCAGCGCTCAATCGATTTTATTGTATATATCAGCGACGTCTCTGATGATCTCGGAGCCCTGCATTACGTGACCAAATCCGATAGCGACCGCCTATTGGCGCCAGGGGCAGTGGTTGCAGAGGTAGCTGATCAGCCAAGACTCAAAGCCGTTGAACGATCCGCTGCTGCTGGCGCTGGCAGTCTGGTTGTTCATAGCATTGACACTTTTCACCGGGGAACCAACCTCTCACGTCCCAATGGCAAACGCTACACCATGACCGTCGGGTATAAGGCCGCGGGCAATGACATGATCGGCTTTCACGTTTGGCAATCAGCGGCAAATAGGCCCTGGCCGCTGGTCCTTAACAACGCAATGCCCGAACAGCTTGCTTGTCTGGGTATTCCCCTACCGGGGTCCAGTTATTGGACGCCGCGAACCTTGGCGCTTACCGAAGCTCGGTGGCCGGAGTGGGACCTAACCCCATGGCGACTGGCCGCATCGAATCTTGAGCCCGATCACCCCGCTGATGCGCTGACCCAGAGCAATTAAGGAAGTTAGAATGATTGAATCTACCGCACTCACCCTCGGCCGTTGCCTGTTAGGCCTCTACTTTTTGCTGCCCGGTATCATGAAAATCACGGGCTACGCTGGTTCTGCTGCTTACATGCATCAGCATGGAATTCCGCTGGTCAACGTGTTGTTGCCCCTAACCATTGTTTTGCAGGTAGGCGGCGGTGTGGCTTTAATGCTTGGATTTAGACTCCGAGATATCGCGCTGATGCTCGGTCTGTTGACACTCGCGATTAACTTTGGAATGCACGACTTTTGGAACGTCTACCCTGAGACATCCCAGCCCCACGAAGTTCAAAATTTTGTTAAGAACCTGGGCATTTTCGCGGGCCTGATGGTGCTTGCGAGCACAACAACCTTGCCCCAGTGGCGACCTTTTAAAGGGCTAAGCTGATTCCAGGCGCGCTTCGAGGTCAGCCCATCGGTCATAGAGACCAGCGATCTCATCCCGAAGCTTGTCTGCAGAATCGTAAGCCGCTTTTTGTTCCGCTTCAGGACGCTCAAAAAAATCAGGCGCGCTCAACCGTTTCATAAGGTCCTGCTCCTCAGACTCCAGCGCCTGAATGCGCGATGGCATCTCATCATAGGATTTCTGCAAGCGCCGACGTTCTGCTTTTTTCTTTTTTCGCGCCTCGTAATCGATTCCAGCATCTCCAGAATCCCCTGCATCAACGGCTTGGGCTTGAGCCGGCTGAAGGCTTCCCCCCCGTTCAACCCACTCGGAAAACCCGCCGACCTGCTCTTCTACCTGTCCCTCGCCTTTAAATACCAACAGCGATGTTACGACCTCGTCTAGAAACCGGCGATCGTGACTGACCAGGAGCACTGTACCGGAATACTCGTGCAGTAAAGCCTCAAGGAGCTCTAAAGTCTCGACATCTAGATCATTGGTAGGTTCATCAAGAATCAACAGATTTGCGGGCTGAGCGAAGAGCTGCGCCATTAAGAGTCGATTTTGTTGGCCACCCGAGAGGGTTCTGATCTTTCCTCTGGCTTGTGCCGAGTCAAACATGAAGCGCTTTAAGTAAGAGACGACATGAATTGATTGACCGTTAATCTCAATAAAATCTCGACCCGCACCGATAGCCTCGTTCACGGTCATCTCTTGATCCAGAGCTGCCCTGGACTGATCAAAATACGCGACTTCGATTTTTGTTCCCGTATGAATGGTGCCCTTTGACGCCGAATATTCTCCAATTAGCAGTTTGATCAAGGTCGATTTACCGACACCATTGGGCCCGACAAGACCGATTCGATCACCTCTCTGAACCACCCAGTTCATGTCTCTGATTAGGAACTCACCACCCAGCTCGAAGCTGACGTTTTTGAACGCGCTGACGATTTTTCCAGATCGTTGACCCGCGTCAACTTCTAACAGGAGTTTGCTTTGAGACACTCGCTCTGCCCGCTCAGCGCGCATCTGCTTAAGCGCTCGCACTCGTCCTTCGTTGCGCGTTCGCCGAGCTTGTATACCCTTTCTAATCCAGACTTCTTCCTCAGCCAATTTGGCATCAAAGCGCGCATCAACCTCTGCCAGTCGTTCGCGTTCAGCCTCACGCCGTTGTAAAAAGGTGGTGTATCCACAAGGCCAAAGCTTCACAACACCGCGATCAACGTCAACTACACAGGTCGATAGCGCCTCCATTAATGCACGGTCGTGGGAAACGAAAATTAGGGTTCCCTGATAACGAGTCAATTCTGATTGAAGCCATTCAATCGTGGGAATATCCAAGTGGTTCGTTGGCTCATCCAGCAACCAAACCTCAGGGTTCCCTACAAGACTTCGTGCAATCGCGACCCGCTTGCCCCAACCCCCAGAAAGTTCAGAAATTGCCTGATCCGAGTCGAGCTTCAGGCGATCCAATATCGCGTCGACCTGAGCTTCAAGGTGCCAAGCTTCAGCCGAATCAAGCTCAGCACGAAGGTCCTGCCGGTGTCGCTCTGCCTCGGTCCCGGGTTGATCTTTTAACCGACGAAATGCCCCAAGAACTTCACCGATTGGACCCAGTCCTGCCGCAACCGCATCAAACGTGGTCAAAGCTTCACCAAAATCAACGCTCTGAGGCAGGGCAGAGAAAGTCAGACCCGGGCCCCGTGTTACCTGCCCTGAGTCGGGTTGATAAACCCCGTTTATGACATTGAGCAAAGTTGTTTTACCGCTACCGTTGTAGCCCGTTATGCAACAACGGCTTCCCGACTCGATGGTGAGATTAACGTCCTCGAGAACAGGTTTCGCACCAAAGGCAAGGGTTACATTTTGTAGAGTAATCACAGCGCTCATGCGCGGCATCCTAACACGAACGAACCTGTTCGCATGCCAGGGCCGACCCAGTGCACAACGGCGGGGTCCAATCCTTGAATATTTCTTGGGCTGTATCAATGATCATCGCGAAAGTCCTCAAGCCCGCCTGCTTTCACCGGACCTGTGGTGGCTGAGTCTTCATCGACCCATCCAGCCGTATCACTCCCGCCTGGCTTACTCTAAAATAGACTACCGACGCTCAACAAGAATCGATGGATGAAATTATTTGGCTATGCTGGCGCCCCTAACCCCCGAAAAGCTGAAATATTTTTAGCTGAGAAAGGCATCGACTTCGAGCTCATTCCGGTCGACCTTTCCCGGGGCGAACATCGATCAGAGGCCTTCATTCAAAAAAATAGTGAAGGCAAGATTCACGTGTTAGAAACTGAAAACGGCGCCTACGTGAGCGAGTCAAACGCGATC
>CAJYBS010000315.1 GCA_913064795.1 uncultured Gammaproteobacteria bacterium | reverse complement strand
ATTGCGGCAAAAAGGACTGCGTTGAAAGCTGGCTATCAGGTCCAGGGGTTTCAAACTCTTATGCCTTACTTTCAGGACAAGAGCTTTCAGCAAAAGACATCTTTGCTGCCAGACAGCAAAACGATCTTGCGCAGACGGTTTTTGAAACCTACTGTGAGAGCGCGGCGCGCGCACTCTCCGGAGTCATTAATACGATTGATCCCCACTGCGTCGTGCTCGGTGGCGGCTTGTCCAATGTCCCCGGGCTATGTGATGAGATCGCCGCAAGATGGCAGCGCTATATCTTCTCGGACCAGATCGATACGCGCCTGCTTTGCGCAAAGCACGGTGACGCCAGCGGGGTTCGCGGCGCCGCATGGCTGTGGTGAAAATCGAGACAGCGCTGCAAAGCGCTAAGCTGCGCTGGATGAACGTTCGACGGCAAAGGGTTCAATGAGATCAAGCACCTCGGCGGTCTTTTGATGCAAAGCCTCAGCACCCTCCACGGATTCAAAATTAAACCGCATCAAATCCTCTGTCGTTGAAGGACTGATACTCATACGAAACGATTCCGAATCTGTGAAAGCTCGTAGCGCCCCCAATTGAGGATCAATCTCATCGGGCTTTAGGGCTCGTTCCAGCACATCGATCAACCCAGCGACGTCTTGTATCTTGAAGCTCAGTTCCGGCGCTACGGCAACTTCTGCCCGATAATCCGCTGCGACATCAGCAAGGCTCGAACTTGAAATGACGTCCAACATCGTGAGCCAAGCCAACATACCCGAATCAATACCCCCGAATTCCCCGAAATAGTGGTGCGCCGAGGATTCTCCTCCATAAACCGCCCCCGACTCCAGCAGCGCCTCACGCACCGAGCGAGATCCGGTGGCGACTTTAATTCCGATACCTGCCTGTCTTTCAATCGCTCGCTCAGCGCTCAGCACCAGCTTGGCATCATGGACCACTATTCGCTCCTGGTGACCCGCTAAAAAGTGATCAATCATCATCGCCATTGTGTGCGCGTTAGCAATGACCTCACCCGCACCATCAAAAAAAATGCAGCGATCACAGTCACCATCCCACGCCACACCGAGACCGGCGTTGGCGCTTCGAACAAAGCGCGACATCTCACCGGTTAGGCGCGGCTTGAGCGGATCGGGTCCTTCAGCGGGCAAGGCATCGGTGGTCTGCCGGAGCCAGGTCACATTCAATCCCAATCGTTCCGACAGCGGCTCAGCGACCACCCTCGCAGTGCCATTCAGACCATTCAAGGCTAAGCGCTGCTCAGAGGGAGCGTGGCCTCTCAATCCAGCGAGTTCTTCGACGTATTGATCAATGAGGGGGAGCGGCTTAACCGTTTTGGACCTTGAAATCGACTGAGGCGAGTGGGAGCCTTGGGGTACGAGGGTCTGCTGCTTTAAATCACCACGAACCCTATCCAAAAGCCTGCGGGTGTCGCCCTGACCCTGAATGCCGCCGAACAATTTAAATCCATTATCTGGCTCGGGATTATGACTGGCTGTCACCATGACCCCCGCCGACACCAGCCCCCTTTGAACGGCAAACGCCACGACTTCAGTAGGACACAGTCCTAGTGCCATGACCCTTCGGCCTTGGTGACTCAAACCCATAATCAGGGCGTCAGCTAACTCTTCGCTTGATGTCCGGGTATCAAACCCAACGCCGATCGGGCCTTCTGGAAAGTGCTTGGACAAAACACTCCCCAGCGCCAGCGCTAAGGATGGGTTGACTTGATCCGGAACCCGACCCCGAAGATCGCTCGCTCTGAAAATTTCTGATGGGATCCGATGGGAAAAACCCAAGTTACTTACCTCGTTTCGAGCAGACTACTCTGGGGTCAGATCAAGCAATATTACCTCAAACTGGAAAAAATCGACAAATGAAATGACTTCAATCATCGATGCGCTGATCCAGCAATAAAATCAATGATCCACCCCGCAACGCGCCGTTGATCTGGCGCCTGGCTAAAGGAATCGACTGCCTTCAAGAATTTTTCCTCGCCCACGGCGGTTCTGCGAATATCGAGTAAATCCCTCGCGTAGCCAACACCAAATTCAGGGTGACCCTGAAACGTCAAGATATGATCCTCAACCAACATTCCCGCAATCGGACAAAAATCGCTCACCGCTAAAATTCGACCGCCTTCCGGCAGCCTAGAGACCTGGTCTTGATGGCTCGATAACAATCCAAAGTGAGTGCCCGCAGGACCGTCTGTGCCGAGATCTATTAACAACTCCGTGTCGTGCCGCCCAACGCCCCAGCCTCGAGCGCTTTTTTCTGTTTTACCGCCTAACTCTTGTGCAACCAATTGATGGCCAAAGCAGATTCCAACCAGTTTCTTTTTTCGCTGATGAAGCGTTCTAACGAACTGTCCTAGAATGACGATCCAAGGCTCATCCTCATAGACGCTGCGCTTACTGCCCGTGATCAGATAACCTGAGCAGTCATCGATTGAATCTGGGTAATTCCCCTGCTCAACATCATAGACAGAGACCCTAACGTCTTCTCCCACGCCGGTTAGCAGATGCTCGAACATGTCGGAATAATCTCCGTGATCCGCTTGTAAGTCTGGCATCACACTGTCTGCTTTTAATATTCCTATGTTGATCACGGGCCCTCCTCTTGACGCACCTTAAAATCGACTGGATCAGATAATCTCGAAGTATCTCGACAACTGCCAATCATTGAGGTGACGCTCATATTCTCTAACCTCCCAGTACCGGCTGGCTGAAAAGTGCGCTTGAAATGCGGCACCAAAGATCTCAGTGACCGCCCTGGAGGTTTCAAATAAGCGGGTTGCATCCAACAGGTTGGTCGCAAACTGCTCGTTAGGGTCTAACTGATCCTGAAGATCGTAGGCATTCCCTTCGATCGGCGCCGTCAAGGATAACTGCTCCTCAATCCCAAGTAACCCAGCACCCAATGTTGCTGCGGCGGTCAAATAGGGATTGGCATCCGCCGAACCAACACGAAACTCCATACGCTGGGACTTCGCTGAACCCTTGATCACTCGAAGAGCACAGGTCCTATTTTCAACCCCCCAGGTCGCCGCTGTCGGAGCCCAGGCCCCTTTAACAAGCCGAGCATAACTATTGATGGTTGGGGCAACTGCCGCCAAAACTGCGGGCAGATACTTCTGAACACCAGCCACATAGGCTTTCATGACCGGGCTCATTCCTAATGGATCCTTGACCTCAAAAAAAGCACTAGCATCATCAGCCTTCGACTGTAAGGACTGATGGACATGACCGCTTTGTCCAGGATACTCCATGGACCATTTCGCCATAAACGTTGCCATCATGCCGCGCTTTTGAAAAAAAGCTTTGGTTAAAGTTTTAAAGAGCGCCGCCTTATCAGTCGCTTCAAGCGCCGAATCGACCGCGATTGCAGCCTCCCAAACTCCGGGGCCAGTTTCACAATGAACCCCTTCAAGCGCTATGCCATGGTCTTCGCAGTAATCCATAAACTCATTAAACAAGTCCGACAGCGCAAATGTGCGGAGGGCCGAGTAGCCAAAATTCCCAGGGGTGAGGGGTACTAGATTTTGATAGCCTTTGGCAGCGGCTGATTCCGCCGTTTCTTTAAAGATAAAAAATTCGTACTCAAACGCCATACGGGCTCCAAAGCCCAGACCTTCAGCCCGGTTCAAAACAGATTTCAACCGG
>CAJYBS010000314.1 GCA_913064795.1 uncultured Gammaproteobacteria bacterium | reverse complement strand
AGGGTTGATAAAGTCGCCCAGCCCCGGAGTCTCTTGATGAAATGTGGTCTGAACCCCGAGCACTTCATGATCAAGTCCGACCGCGAGCCAGGCCTCGATGCGGCCGTTGTAACCTTGTTTGGTTGAGACACCAAACAGCACGCCAATCAAGTGTCCGGCTTCATGAACCGTATAATAGGGGAGGCGGGCTTGTTGTAGGGAGAGTTCGATGTTGTCGCGAGGGATTACCGTTTTTAAAATCTGAGTGGCGTAAGCCTGCTGATTGTCTTCAACCCGGGATTTTGTGAGCAAGTGGATGCCTCCAATGACCAATGCGGATAAAGCCGCTGCAATCATCAATGTCCAGAACGCTGACTTCATACGGGGGCTCGCGTGCGATTAGACGGGCTAAAGATCAGATCGAGGAGCGGGCCGAGGGCATTAGCGAGTAAGACGGCAAAGGCTAGACCATCAGGAAAGCTACCGAAGGCTCGTATGAGAAACGTCAAGGCGCCAATGGTCAGGCCGTATAGGATCAAACCATTGCGTGTATTGGGCGAACTCACAGGGTCCGTGATGATAAAAAAAGCGCCGATGAGGGTCGCGCCGCTGAGCAGGTGCAGCAGGGGTGAGCCGAAGCTATCAGAACTCCCGCCATCGAAAAGCAAGGCCGCAGGGACGAGTAGACCAATGAGCATTGCAACAGGAAGCTGCCATCGTATGATGTTGCACTTTAATAGATAGAGCCCACCCAATAAGTATCCGGCACTGATCAGTGCTTGGGGCTCGAATTGATGCTCTGCAATACCCCAGTATTCCGCCATGGTCATGCCTTGGCGGTTGCGCAAGAGATCAAGAGCAGTGGCCCCAGAATAGCCATCGATTTCCAGAATCCCAGCCTTGACCGCCAGCAAGTCCATCGGACTTAAGCCGAGGGGTTGATCCAAGTACCATTGGCTCATCAGCAGCGGCGCCGAGACGATCAGTGCTGCATAGCCGACCATAGCGGGGTTGAAGAGATTTTGACCAAGCCCTCCGTAAACATATTTACCAAAAATCAGGCCAAAGCTGACGCCTAGAACGACGTAAGTGAACGGCAAGTAAGGAGGTAGGCACAGAGCGAGCAGCGCGCCGGCTAGCAACCCTGCCGAGACTTCAGTGCTCGAAGGCGGCTTGTTTTGAAGTCGATAAAACCCGAGCTCAAGCACCAGGGCTGTGAGCAGGGCGACGAGCACATTGAGGCCGATGCCTGGGCCGAACACGAAACAAGCTGTGAGGAAACCCGGCACCAGCGCAAAACCGGTATGCAGCATCTGAGCCTGCGCTTTCATTCGGTGAAGTCGCGCTTGATTTGATTGATGAGGCTCATCGCGGCATCGGCTTTGGGTCGATTGATCACTGTTTGCTCGACGGTTTTAAGTCTGCCCTCACGTGCTCTGTACCGCCGCTCAGTGACTTCCGCAAAGTCTTTCTGCTCAGAACGGAGTCGGCTGTTGTGTTTCATCGATTGAAACGTTTGGGTGAGCGGGATCTCGCTGGGACAGACCTGATCACAGAGTGTGCACTCAATGCAGTTCGAGAGCTGGGCAGTGCGTTGGGCTTCAGGCTGATGAAAGGCGAGCAGTAAGACGTGGGGTGCTAAGTCTTTAGGACAGACGGGTTCACAGGCTCCGCAGAAGATACACGGCGTTGGGAAGGCGGGCTTTGGTTTTTCTCGGGCAATGTCGATTTGGGCGACAAGATCGATACAGTCCACCGGACAGGGGGGCAGACACAGTTCGCACCCTGTGCAGTTGGAATTGATGACGCTGTGCATTAGGTTTTGGCTGCCAACGATCGCGTCCACGGGACAAGCTTTGATGCACAAGGTGCAGCCAATGCAGTCTTCCTCACGGATCCGAGCTTTTAACGGGGTTGGCACGGCTTTAAGTCCTTCTGCCAAAGGCTCGATGTCTCTGTTTAATAACTCTGCGAGGGTTTCGATAAGCGCGTCCCCTCCCGGTGGACAGCGATTAATTGCCTCGCCCGCAGCAATGGCCTGAGCGTAGGGGCGGCACCCAGGATACCCGCATTGTGCGCATTGAGTTTGAGGCAGCGTTTGCAAAATCACCTGCTCAAGGGCATCCGGATCCTCTTTGAACCGTTTTTTTGCGAAGAAAATAAGCGCGAAGACGATCATTGCAATGCCCAGCATCAAGGCGAGGGGACCAATCATGAGAAGCTCATCGCTGTTAAGCCAGAAAACCCCAGGGCGATCAAGCCGGCTGTGATCATATTAATGGCAGCACCTTGAAAAGGTTTGGGCACGGATAAGCCGGATTGGCGTTCACGCAGTGCTGCAAAAATCACCAGCAAGAGCCCAAAGCCCAAACCAGCACCGAGTCCGAGCAAAACGGCACCAAAAAAGCTGTCGCTGGTGCGAACATTGATCAGTGCAACGCCAAGAACCATACAGTTGGTTGTGATTAAGGGGATGTAGACGCCAAGGAATTCATGGAGCAGAGGTTGGGTCGCTCGAATGACAATCTCCATAAATTGGACGAGTCCAGCTATAAGGATAATGAAAGTTAAAATTCGTAGCGCCGTCAACTCAAAGGGTAGCAGGATGTAATGCTCGATGAGGTAGGAGATCCCAGCACTGAGGGTGAGTACAAACAAAGTCGCGCTGGCCATCCCGACCGCGCTGCTGATCCGTTGGCTGGCACCCATAAATGGACAGAGACCCAGGAACTGGACCACGACAAAATTATTCACGAAGATTGCAGTGAACAGAACGATCAGTGCCTCGGTGAGCATCTGATAACTCAGCTCACGGTCATGCCGGGCTTGGCGCCCGAATCCGGGCTCAAGAGAAAAATTTCTTCCCCGCCCGGGCCCGCCGCTAAAACCATGCCCTCGGAGACACCGAACTTCATGGTCCTAGGCTTAAGGTTTGCGACCAGCACAGTCAGTTTTCCCACTAGGTCCTCAGGCGGGTAAGCAGCTTTGATTCCAGAGAAGACGGTGCGCTCGTGGTCACCGACATCGAGCCTGAGAGATAATAGTTTATCCGCGCCTTCTACAGCCGAGGCCTCGATGATTCGCGCGACCTTGAGCTCAACAGCATTGAATGCATCAATATCGATCAGTGGGTCGATCTCCTTGGTCGCTGGACCGGGACTCGGAGCCGGTTGCGCGCTGAGCGCAGCGTAGGCTTGTTGCTCTGCTTCAACGATCGCATTGACCTGATCAATTTCAATTCGCTGCATCAAAGGTTTGAACGTTGTAATCTGATGCTCTGTCAGAAAATAGGCGTGATCATCCCAGCGCAGTGGCTGGATATTCAGAAATGATTCCGAGCGCTCGGCGAGTCCCGGTAAAACGGGTTTGAGATAAATGATCAACAGCCGGAATAAATTTAACCCATCGGCACAGACAGCCTCGGCTTGATCTCGTGTTGCGGGGTCCTTAATCAACTGCCAAGGTGCTTGCTCGGCGATAAATTGATTGGCCTGATCGGCGAGGCCCATGATCAGACGCATGGCCTTACTGAATTCATTAGCCTCAAACAGAGATGCCAGCTCCGCCGATGCGGCCTGGGTCTTGGCGAGCAGCGGCGTGCCTGTGGTTGCTTTAATTTGTCCACCGAATTGTTTGTTAATGAACCCGGCACATCGGCTGGCAATATTGGCGACCTTGCCCACTAAGAT
>CAJYBS010000313.1 GCA_913064795.1 uncultured Gammaproteobacteria bacterium | reverse complement strand
GCGGACTATTTGAACGAAGACCCCGTGGATATTCGACTAACCAACCTTTATCGTCCAGGCGCCAGTCTAACCCCCTATGGGCAGGAAGTGACTGATTTTAGATTGCGCCCGATGATGGAGCAGTTGATTGAAGACGCGCGTTATCGTGAGCGCCGCGCGGAAATCAACGCTTTCAATCAGACATCCTCCTATTTGCGCAAGGGGTTGGCCCTGACTCCGGTAAAATTCGGGGTGGCTTTTACGGCAACGCATCTGAATCAGGCGGGCGCTCTGATCCATATTTATACCGATGGTAGCGTTTACTTAAACCACGGTGGCACTGAAATGGGTCAAGGGCTTTTCACCAAAGTACAGCAGGTGCTGGCCGGCGCTTTTGGCATTGGTCTGGAACGCATTAAAGTCACCGCCGCTGCGACCCATCAGGTGCCGAACACCTCACCGACCGCTGCGTCATCGGGTACCGACCTGAATGCCATGGCCGTACTCGATGCGGCCAAGACCCTCAAGCAGCGCCTCACAGACTTTCTGGTTTCCGAGGGTGCGGGCAGTGACCTTCATTTCGAAGGAAGCCAAATCACCGACGGCGTGACCGTTTGGTCTTGGGTGGATGTTATCCAGCGCGCTTATTTGAATCGGGTGTCTTTATCCGCGACAGGCTTTTATAAAACACCCGATATTTATTTTGATAAGGAGGCAGGGCGCGGCAGGCCCTTCTACTATTATGCGTTTGGGGCCGCCTGCGCTGAGGTGATTGTCGACTCCACGACCGGAGAATACCGGGTAACCCAGGTTGATATTCTGCATGACGTAGGGCGTTCAATTAATCCGGCAATCGATCGAGGGCAGATCGAAGGGGGTTTTGTTCAAGGCCTGGGCTGGTTGACGACTGAAGAGTTACTGTGGAATAACCGCGGCGAATTAATGTCGAATAGCCCTTCAAACTACAAGATCCCGACCGCGTTTGATGTTCCCGAGCGCTTTAATGTCGGTCTCTATCAAAAGGAGAACCCTGAGGCGACGGTCTATCACAGTAAAGCCGTTGGCGAGCCACCTTTGATGCTTGCTATTTCTGCTTGGTGTGCGCTGCGTGATGCTTGTCGTCAACCAGAGGGGCAGTTGCCTGGGTTGGGTGTTCCGGCGACCCCTGAGCAAGTGTATTGGGCGTTGAAGGGGGAGGCATCTAATGCTTATAGGGGAGACTTACAATGAGCGCTTGGCAAGATGCGATCGCGGCCTGTCATAGAGCGGGGGAGGGGTTTGCGGTGGTGACGCTGCTTCAAACCAAAGGGTCCACCCCCCGCAATGAAGGGACCAAAATGGTGGTGACTGCCGACGATAGTATGGACACGATCGGTGGCGGTGGGCTCGAACATCTTGTTATGCGCCGAGCACGCGAACTGTTGAATCAGGGCGTGCCGGCACAGTCCGTCGAACATTTTCCGCTTGCAGGAAAAGCCAATCAATGCTGCGGCGGGAGCGTCAGCGTCTTGATCGAGGCCTTTCCTGCGCCAACCCTGCGGGTTGCAATCTTTGGAGCCGGTCATGTGGGTAAGGCCGTTGTTAAAATTCTTGCCGATTGTGATGTTCGGATTGACTGGATTGATACCCGCACAGAGCAATTCCCAAACGACTTACCGGCGAATACGCAATCTCATGTCTTGAGTGAGCCTGAAACCTTTGTAGAAGATTTTCCAAGCGGAGCGATGGCATTGATATTGACCCATGATCATGCCCTCGATTATCGCCTGCTTCTCAAACTGCTGGATGAAACTGATGCCCGTCATATTGGACTGATTGGGTCATCGACAAAGAGCGCGCGGTTTCTTGATCGCTTGAAACGTGCGGGTATTCCTGATGCTGAGCATGTTCGGTGGCAGTGCCCAGCAGGTTTACCTGAGGTCAAGGGCAAGATGCCGATGGAAGTCGCAGTCAGTATCGTCGGAGAGCTTCTGAGCCTACCCAGTGCGGATTTGACAAAAAAACCGGGGGTCTCATGGAAAGCGGTTCAAGCTGCGCTGGGGAAAACATGAACCAGAGCGTCTCGCTATCCCATTTTAATGGTCTGCAGGAGGACGATGCCCTGGCAACCCTCGAGGCTGTTTGTTCCTCCAAAAAGTGGGTGGCTGCAATGCTCGAGTTAAAGCCTTTCGAGGACCGAGATCATCTGCTGCGGGCTGGGCATTCGAGTTGGGAAGCTCTGGGTGAGCCGGACTGGCTGGAGGCGTTTGCAGGCCACCCACAAATTGGTGATTTGACAGTGCTCCGTGATCGTTTTCAAAGTGTAGCTGTGAAAGAGCAAGGGCAGGTTGCAGAGGCCTCAGACGCGACACTCTCTGAACTGGCCGAGTTAAATCAAGCTTATCTGCAGCGATTTGGGTTTATCTTTATCATTTCTGCGAAGGGGCTCAGTGCGGAAACAATGCTGGAGCAATTGCGGATCAGCGTAACAGAATCTCAAGATGCTGAACTATTGAGGGCATCGGAGCAGCAAGGGAAAATTATTCAAAGCCGTCTTATGACGTGGGCACCCTAGAAGTCGTGAAGGACCGCGTTTTAGCCAGGTGTGGAGCCGACTGTGCATCGATCCCGCGGATGAAGAATGGATGGGGGCGGGTGGCGGAGCGTCGTGTTCGGTGCTGCGCGCTTATGTCATTTGAGTGATGCAAACATTAAAAGCGGGAACAGGTCAGGGGCACGAGCCCTAGGGGATGTTGAGATGATTACAACACATATACTAGATCTTGAATCGGGCGCACCAGCAGCAGGCGTGGCCGTTGTTCTGACCGGGCCTGAAGCGCTCCAGATGAAGGCGGTGACCGACGAGGATGGCCGAGTGACCGCATGGGATGCACCGTTTGATTTATATCCAGGCAGTTACCAGATGGAGTTTTTGGTTGGGGCCTATTTTGCTCGGCGGGGCGCCCCCACCTTTTTCGAAAGCATTCCGGTCCGATTTGTGGTGGAGGACATCCATCGAGCCTTCCACGTGCCTTTGCTATTGAGTCCATTTGGCTATTCAACCTACCGAGGTAGCTAGAAGATGCGTGCAATCCGCTCCCGGGCAATCCATTGGCCTTCTTCCAACGATCAGGAGCCCGAGTATTTTGATGATGCTGTGCTCATAACGGAAAACGGGCTGATTCGGGATTTTGGACCTGCTGCAAGGTTTGAAGCCGAAGGATTTGATTTGAGCTGTTGCGAACACCATCCGAGTTGGTTGATGCTCCCAGGATGGATTGACGCGCATTTACACTTCCCCCAGGTTGATGTTTTGGCCTCCTACGGGACGCAGCTGCTCGAATGGCTTGAGCAGTACACTTTTCCTGCAGAAGCGCGGTACAGAGATCCAGAGTTTGCAAGGGTGGCCGCGGCGTCCTTTTTGGAGCTGTTGCTCCGCCACGGCACAACGTCTGCTTTTGCATTTTGTAGCAGCCACAAAGCCTCGGCGACTGCGCTATTCGAAGCGGCTTCAGCCCGCCAGATGAGATTGGTCGCGGGCAAGGTGCTGATGGACCAAAATGCACCGGACACCTTGTTAGACACGCCCGAGACAGGTGCCGAGGATAGCGCTGCGCTGATTCGGCAGTGGCACGGTCAGGGGCGCCTCGGTTATGCGCTAACGCCCAGGTTTTCGGGAACCTCATCAACCCCCCCGTTCGCCAAAACCAG
>CAJYBS010000312.1 GCA_913064795.1 uncultured Gammaproteobacteria bacterium | reverse complement strand
GAATGAGTCGGGTTTTATCTACCGTCCGAGCGCTGGCGGTGCGCTTGCCCGCATTGATGCTCAGTAAACCTTGTTCTCCAAAATGATCAAGCGGTCCAAGGCGAACGAGCTCTTGCTCTGTGTCTCGGTCTTTGCTGGTAAAAATTACGATGGTACCGGTCACAATAAAGTACATTGCATCAGCATCGTCGCCTTCAAGGAACAAAGTCTCATCTGCTGCGTAGTCGACGTACTCGCCCGCTCCGCCGATTAACTCGGCATCGGAGGGTGGCAACTCCTTGACGAATGTTGATTCCTGAAGGTGCTGCTCAAAGAACTCTTTTGGCTTTAACGCGACCATTTTGGGCTGGGTTGTCCTTGTAAGGGGCGGACTATATGCTATCACTGCAATCTCCGAGTAACCCTAGGTGGCTCGGAAAATCAACCATGTTGTCCCGATTGTACCTAAGTTTGAGTGCCGAAGGGAGCCTCGATAACACCGCTCGCACACAATTGTTCAACTTTAAAAATAAGTCCAGATTGCGGTTGATGATCGCGCCGATTTCCCGAATCACTGATCGACGTTACAAAAAGAGCCTCAAGGTCTGGGCCGCCAAACATGACGGAACTTGGTAGGGGTATCGGCATTTTTACCGTTTGCTTTAGCTCGCCAGAGGGTTCAATACATCCGATCGCGCCAGACCCGATGAAGGCCGTCCAGATGTTGCCTTGTGCGTCGACCGTTGCTCCGTCACAAGCAAGGCCCAGTGCTCTAGCATCAAAGAAGCTTTGGGGCGGTGACAATGGTCCGTCTGGGTCGTAATCGTACCGATTCATCACGCCCCGGCCATCGCTAAAATACAGGGTGTCTCCCATCGGTGAGAAACAAGGTCCGTTGCCAACAATGACGTCGCTGAGCAATTGCTCCACCGTCAAATCGTGCTTGAGGCGGTATAAACCGCCCCAGCCCTGGGTGCGATCTTTGATGCCCATCGAAGCAAAAAGGAACTGCCCTTGTCGATCGGTTTTTCCATCATTGAGCCGGGTTTTCGGTTGGTTGGGCTCAGGATCGTGAATCAGAGTCAGTGTTTCAGTTGTGAGGTTGAATTCATGAAGGCCGCTTTGCAGGGCAAGAATCACTCGAGACGCGTCAATGACACAGAGACTCCCCAGCATGCTGGGCAACTGCCACGTGCGCTCAATCCCCGATTCGCTGCGGCTAAAGAGGCGACCCTTTAATGAATCGACCCAAAATAATCGGGATCGGGGAGCATCCCACAGGGGCCCTTCGCCTAGAGCGCATCGGATATCGGTGAGTGGCGTAATCAAGGCCATTGGGCGGCTTAGTTTTGAAAAGAATCAGTGTAAGCTTTGAGTTTCAGCGTCTCAAGGAGGTCCAATGCGAACAACATCTGAGCTGTACCCTGATATTCAGACCCGGGGGGTGCAGGCCAACGGCCTAGAGTTCGAAGTCGATATGGCAGGAACCGGTGATCATTTGGTGCTTTGCTTGCACGGATTCCCTGAACATAGCGTTTCCTGGCGTTTCCAGCTGCCGCACTTGGCGGCGCTGGGTTATACAGTTTGGGCCCCTAATCTTCGGGGATACGGGAATACTTCGGTGCCGCAGGGAATAGATAGCTACCAGATTGAAACCCTAATGGATGATGTGGGGGCCCTGATTGATAAAGCCGATTGCACCCAGGTTACGATCATGGCGCATGACTGGGGGGCGGTTATTGCTTGGTACTTCGCGATGCGGCGCGTGCGTGCGATCGATCAATTGATCATTTGCAATGTGCCTCATCCGGGCCCAGCGGCTGGTGCAGTAGGGATCCGCCAGCTGATGAAATCCTGGTATATCTTCTTTTTTCAGCTGCCATGGTTACCCGAGCGTATGTTGACTCAATCCAAAGGCATGGGAGATATGATCCGTCAATCGGCGGCGGTGCCAGCAAATTATTCGGACGCCGCCATTGCGCTTTTTGATGACAATGCTGCGAGACCCAAAAACGCCACGGCCATGATCAATTATTATCGCGCGTTGGTTCGGGGCGGCGGCATGCGTCGTCAGCGTCGGCTAGGTCTACCAATGATCGAGGTGCCGACCTTGATGCTGTGGGGGGAAGATGACATGGCGCTCTCGATTGAAACGACCTTTGGTACCGAAGACTATGTCTCAGATCTGACGCTACGGTACTTTCCAGGTATTTCACATTGGGTCCAGCAGGATGCACCAGAAGCGGTGAATGCGATGGTTGAGGCGTTTTTAAAAGGCGTCGCGGTGCCGGAATTTTCGGAGATCTGATCATCGGCTCGTGACGATCAGGGCGGTGAAGCCTCGGCGCCCAAATACTGCTTCTTCAGGGCCTCGATGCGACCCGCCGCAATCTGTCCGGTTAACCACCGATTGACAAAGGTGACCAATGAAGGGTCTTTAGGCATCAGGATGCCTTTTTCTTGATGCGTGAGGCGCTGACCAGGAAGTAGGGCACATAAGCTTGGTGTCTTTCCGGTTTGCAGCATGACTTCGATTTCATCGGTGAACATCACATCGGCCCGGCCGGCGATGATTTCCTCAAAAATCAGACGATTGTCGTCGAAAGTACGGACCTGAGCCTGCTTGAGTCGCTCTAGGGCAAATTTTTTGTTGGTGCCTCCGGGATTCACGATGGCGAGCGTCGTGGGTTGATCGATCGCTTTAAAGTTCGGATACCTGCTCTGATCTTTGCAGCGACCAATCGGAGTCTTTCCGCCAATGTGATAGGGGCGAGAAAAAGCCGCGATTTGGGCACGCCTGGGTGTAATCGAGATGCCGCTCATTCCAATATCAAATCGGCCCACCGAAAAGTCCGTCATGAGCTCAGGCCAGGTTGTCTTAACCCACTCGACTTTGACGTTCAGTTTTAAGGCAAGCCCAAGGGCGAGTTCAATGTCGATGCCTTCCGGAGACGCGAGGCTGCCCGCACTGAACGGTGGATAGTCAAGGGTCGTTCCGATTTTGACGATGCCCGAGCGTTGAATCCGGTCTAGCAAAGAGCGCGTTTTGAGATCCCGAAGGACTAGAAATAGGTCGCTGCGTTGATCCGGGTCCAGTCCCTCGATATCGGTAGCGGCCATAAATTCAGCACGGTGCTGATCGGTTACCGGCGTATCTAGACGTTCTGTAATTTGGTTGCCCAAGACCAATAGTTTGGGTCTCAGGTCGGTCACAAGGTTTGGTGGCAGGTAAGAAGGGGGCTCATTTTTCCAGCGTTTAAACCAATAGGTCTGAATGGCTTTGGCTGCTTCGATTTGCGCTTCAAAAAAAAGTTGTGCTGAAGCTGTCGTCAGCCCCCTTGCCGCACTGCTCGAGACCGCCGCGGTGATGACCACGGCCTCACGCTCGCGGTCTTCGATGGGTAAGTTCTGTGCAAATTTAGCATGGGCGACGGATTTCATAAGGCCAAGGCGTTGACCAATGGCATCAAACAACAGTGCTCGCGACTCATCGGCTTTCGCTGGAGAAAACACGATAAAACCGAAGACGAGAACAATGAGGGATGGGAAGGATCGAGTCATCGCAGGATGGTATCATTGTTTTTTGCATGTTACCGTCGCTGAAAATTTTCCGGAGTCTTTTATGAGCAATGTCGTTCTTTACGAACAGCGTGAAGCTGTTGTCACCCTGACATTAAACAAGCACGAAACTCGAAATGCG
>CAJYBS010000311.1 GCA_913064795.1 uncultured Gammaproteobacteria bacterium | reverse complement strand
CGCGAAATATTTTTCGGATCTAAACGTCGCATCGTTCTGCCGGGGCGATTGGCCCTGCGCAGTTTGAGACTGAATCAACGCATCGAAAAATTCAGTACTAAAAGAAAAATTATAGTGAACCGCACAAATGGTTTGCATTGTTCGGTTATAGCGCAGCCCAAGCCCATGACGATACGTCGTTTTGAGGCGACCCAAATTAGAATTTCCATAATTCGCCAAGGGGATATTGGATTCCTCTGGCAAAATGCAGGGCATGCTCCCCGCCCACAATCGTTCCTGACCCAGCTGCTGATCTGTCCACTGATGAATTTGTTTGAGGTTGCTCATAACCTCAGGAACACTTTGGTGCACCGGCGTAATCAGTTCAAGTTGCGCTTCGGAAAAGTCCGTGGTGACCAGAGGATGCGTCAGCTTTGCGCCGAGGGCTTCAGGATGCGCTGTGAGCGCTAGAGTGCCATCAGGGTTGGCTCGGAGCGCTTCGCGCTCAATACCACGATGAAAGGTGAAGCAAGCCCCAGCATCGTTGTTTTGGAGCATATGATGAAGGACTTCAGCTGTCATGTCGCGCATGTTTCCTGGGTGTTGATGAGCCTAAATATGACCGATTCGCGTTTAGGTCAGTGGTGACCACGCTGCGAGTTGCGCTGAGCATAGCACTGACTGAGATCAGAAATAAACGCGTTGTTTTCCGGGGTGATTAGGGGTCCGATTGGAACGGATCCGATTTGGAAACAAGGCGATGGATTTGGCGGCGATCGCGTTTTGTGGGTCTGGCGGTCGGGCGCGTCGGTCCCAAAGCGAGTCGTTGTAAGCGCAAGGTTTCCCTGTTGGCAATGCTCTCTCGGGTTTCCTCAAAGAGTCGCGCGGCGTCGACCGCGCCTCGGCGAACGTCGCTGAGCGCTAATACGATCACACAGCGATCAATAAAGCCGATTCTGAGCTCGATTTGGTCTCCAACCGCAACCTCTTTTGCAGGCTTTGTTCTTTGGCCATTAACTTTGACCTTACCGCCATCAATGGCTGTCTTCGCTTGGGCACGGGTTTTGTAAAAGCGTGCTGCCCAAAGCCATTTGTCAATTCTGGTGCTCACTGAATCAAGCCTCAACGAGCGTGTCGAGAAATTGAACCGCCGCAAAGCCATCGACGGTTCGGGGGGGTAGATCAAGGTTGGGTTGCGTGATGCCGATAAGACCCTTGACTCCAAATAAACGCGCCTGCGCGAGGACGGCTAAGTTATCATCGATTAGAACCGATAATCCTGGATCAAAAGCGATCTTGCGGTGCATCTCTTGCCAAAATGAAACCGACTCTTTTGGAAATCCAATGGCGTGGCTGGAGATGATCTCGTCGAAATAATCCACAAACTTGGGCGCTTGGTGCTGGAGTGCTTCGAACTTAAAATCTAAGACCTTGGGGTGCGCGTTGGTGGCCAGAATGACGTGAGCCCCGGTGCGCTGCAAGTACTCTAAAAATTCGATGGTTCCGGGTCTCGTTCGAACGCGATCGGCTGATTGGCTTTGCAACGATTCGAGGTCAATGGCCAATGCTCGTTGCCAATGGTCAAAGTCATACCAGCTGAGCTGCCCAGCTTGGGCTGTCATAAGGCGTGAAACATAGGCGAAGGCTTCGTCAAAGTCGATCGCTTGTTCTGCTGCATAAGCGCTGACCACCCTCTCCGTCCAAAATTGGTCGTCGAAACCAAGATCGAGCAGAGTGCCATCTAGATCAAGTAGCACAGTTTGGTAGTCGCGGATGTCCATGGTGTGTTTTAGTTGGCCTTAGCGCTTGGGGTCAGTGTACCCTAACGGCGGAAGCAACTATGAGGAAATGTCATGCTTGAAACAATGGTTGATATCGCCAAAAGCGCCGGTCAAGAAATTCTGGCGATTTATGAGACCGCTGATTTTGGAGTCGAAATGAAAGCGGATGATTCGCCGCTGACCCGAGCCGATCTTGCGGCCCATCACGTGATTGTTAATGCCCTAGGTGAGAAGTTCCCAGAGATACCTGTCTTATCAGAAGAAAGCACGGCCCTAGATTATGCTGTTCGTCAGCAGTGGCAGCGATACTTCCTAGTTGATCCATTGGATGGAACAAAAGAGTTTATTGCTCGCAATGGTGAATTTACCGTCAACATCGCTTTGATTGATCACGAGGTTCCGGCCCTGGGTGTAGTGCATGTGCCTGTTACCGGTGTCACCTACAGTGGGGATGTGGATGGTCAGACCGCCATAAAAGAAACCTCAGAGGGTCGCTCCGAGATAGCCGCGCGTGGAGTTGATCATAACGCTGGCGGGGCGTTGATGGTGGTTGGCAGTCGGCGCCATGGCTCAGAGGCCCTCGATGCTTTGGTGTCCAGGCTGAGAACACGGTTTGACGCTGTGCAATTAACCAGCATGGGAAGTTCGTTAAAATTGTGTCTCGTCGCTGAAGGTAAAGCTGATTTTTATCCTCGTTTGGCGCCCACTTGCGAGTGGGACACTGCGGCCGCTCACGCGGTAGTGCTGGCTGCGGGCGGGACGGTGCTTGACGAACAGTTTGAGCCGCTCCGTTATAACACGAAGGCGGAGCTACTGAATCCAAATTTTTTCGTGATCGGGGATACCCCGGAGATCTGGAAGGAATTGCTGTCATAGCTTTGCTGACAGGCTGATGCGCGTTCGCGAGGAAGGGTCTAGGAGGTTTGGTCTCAGCTAGCGCAGCTGGAAGCGTATCCGTCCTGCCGAGGAGAACACAAATCTTTAATCCAGCTGCAGCTAGCGAGGAAGGGAAATATACGAGCCAATCATGCGGATAGATAGGGGTAAAAAGTGGAGGTTTCTCCGCCAGAAGTGACTTGACTTGGAGTAATTTGATGCAAATGCATGATTTAATTAAGTACCCTAATCAATAATGATCGATCTTGCGCAGCGGATCCCAACACAAAGAGCGGCAACTGTTGTTCAGCGGTTGATTCGTGCCTTTGCGGTGGGTCGCTGAATGATCAAAAGATCCTTTGATCTTGAATTGACGTAGAAGCCGTTTGGTGAAGCCCTTCAAAAAGCGCTGTATCCCTTTTAAATTGGTGCCCCGAGGGACAAAGGAAGCCCTAGAGGATTGTTGAACTTTGGGTGCTTAGATCGTTAATCAGTGTTATGCTTCGCCATTAGCGAGGGTGATTTTGGTTAGTTGATGGCGCGTTACTTAGACTCTGCAATAATTCGGATCGTGTTTGGGGATTGAAAAGGCCTCTTGGCAGGTTAGCAAAGGCCTAGAAGGGAGTTCGGGGATGGTCCGTTATTGACAGCTGGATTGACGTTGGATTGACCGTTGTATCGACAGTCGCGGCTAAGGGCGCACATTAGCGCGCTGCTTGAACGTCTAGTATCTCGGTCCTAAAGCTGACATTCAGTTGGAGGGGAGGGCGTTACAGTAGAGCGTGATCGGTGCAAGTTGAAGGTTGGCAAACAAACTGAGCCTCGTTAACCGAGCCGAGTTAAATGAAGGCCCCATTAAAAGAAGCGTCGCCAAAAAAGAGGCTGGTTAAAAGAAGAGGCTTGTTAAAAAAAGGGTCTCTTTAAAACAAGAGCAGGAAAATCGCTTCAGTAATAGCTTCGGTAAAACAAGCGTCTCAAGAAAAAAGCTTGGCAATCGTTGTTAAAGCGGAACCCAAATTAAGCGGAACATAAAGTCGTAATCG
>CAJYBS010000310.1 GCA_913064795.1 uncultured Gammaproteobacteria bacterium | reverse complement strand
GCGGCCTATGTTGAGGCGGTCAATACAGCCCTCGAGGCGCGCTTTGAGCAACCACGAAACTTTGTTTTAGGTCACGTTGGTGATGGCAACATTCACTTTGCCATCGCCGTCGGGGATGATTCTGCTGAGGATCGAGCAGGGGTTGAGGCCGCCGTTTATGCGCCCCTTGAGGCCTTGAAAGGCTCGGTCTCAGCCGAACACGGTATCGGACTTGAGAAGAAACCCTATCTTCATCTTGTCAGGTCAGAAGCAGAGATCAACCTCATGCGCACCATCAAGCAAGCGATGGACCCGAGAAATATCCTCAATCCCGGTAAAGTCCTCTAACGCGCACAGCCTCACCTCCTTCAGACCGCCACTGATGGCGGTTTTGTCGATTATTAAGCGCGGTTTGAAACCGAATCAGAGCTGGATGGAAAACCCGTTAATCATGCTAAGCTCAAATGAAAACCGATGCTGAACTTCGGCGCGTCAAACCTGTGATCAGCATCCTCTGGGATTCTTTTTTAAGGCATTATCATGACCGACGCCACCGCACCCGCCAAAGTTCTTGACCGTCGCACCATCTTTTTTCACGGCTGTATTGGCCTGCCCCTCGCGGTCATCGGTTATCCCCTCGCAATTTGGATACCCGCGCACTACGCCGGGGGGCTAGGACTGTCTCTTGCTGCGGTGGGCACCATCTTGATGTTGGCCCGATTTACCGACGTCATCAGCGACCCGCTCATGGGAGAGCTTTCAGACCGCTGGCAAACGCGATTTGGCCGGCGCAAACCTTGGGTGTTGATTGGGACCCCGCTCATGATGCTTGGAGTCTACAAACTCTTCATTCCCCCTGAAGGCATTGGACTGGGCTATTTTCTGATCTGGCTGACTCTGTTTTTTTTGGGCAGCACCATCATTGCGCTCCCCCATCGGGCCTGGGGTGCTGAGCTTTCGCCAGATTACCATCAGCGTAGCCGGGTGACTGCTGCCCGGGAGCTCTTTGTATTGGTTGGCCTCATGGTCGCTGCTTCAGTCCCCATGGTTATTGAGGTCATGGCGGACCGAGGCGGCTCTGTGGCACAGGTATTTTCAGCGCTCTGGACCAACGCGACCAGTGCGTTTACTGGCGAGATCATGAACGCGACCCCAGTTGACCGAGCCACGCTCACAGGGCCTGTGCTAGCAGGTCTGGCTTTTGTGGTGATTGGCGCACTGCCAATTTGCGCCTTCCTGGTCGTCGCCTTCGTCAAAGAGCCCGTGAACCACGAAAAATCAACCGTTCCGCTGATCGAGGGTGCCAAACTGGTCTGGCGCAACGGGCCCATGCGACGGGTGCTGATGATCGCGCTGCTGGTGATCTTTGGAGAGTCTTTCCGAAACGCCGTCTCGCTATTTTTCATCCGAGATATTATTGGTATCCCCACCATTGGCGCGGCTTACTTTTTCTATTTCATAGCCGGATTAGGCGCGATTCCTTTTTGGCTTTGGTTGGGACGTAAAATCGGTAAGCACCGGGCGTTTTTATGCACCTTGGTCACTGTCGCCACCGTCAGTGGCATTAATTTCTTTCTGGAATACGGCGACTATCTAACGTTCTTCCTGCTTTTTATTGTCAAAGGCTTTTGTTTTGGTGGGCTTCAGTTTCTGCCCGTAGCGATGTTGGCCGATGTTGTCGACGTCGATACGGCTAGGAGCGGCGGCAAGCGCGCCGGCACCTACTTCGCCATTTTAGGCTTGACGGAAAAACTGGCGATCGCCCTCGGAACCGGTATCTCTCTCAACGTTGTTGGTTTATTGGGGTTTGATCCCTCCGGCGGGATTGAGGCCAGTACAGAACTCGGTGTGCTGAGTCTTCGCATTGTCTATTGCGGTGGCCCTATCTTGTTCTATGGCCTTGCCATGAAGCTGATTTGGTCCTATCCCTTAACGCCCGCGCGCCATCAAAGGCTGCGGGAGCGAATCGAGCGACGCAATGAGAGACTGGCAAACAAGGCCTAACTAGATGCTTGATGGCGTGTGAATCGGCACCGCCTGAATCCACGACCCGCTCGTAAGCGACCTTGGGTGTTGCGTGAGGCTAGGACCATGACAGAGCGTTGGGTCAACGATTGAGGCCCCCTCCTAGATCGCAATGCCCTGCGCTATGCGGCTTTTCTCGCCCGGTTAAGGGTGCAGACGGCCAAAAGGCTTTGATCGGCCTTTAATCGAGGAGCCCAGGACTTGCTTAAACGCGACGATCATCGCCTAGCGGCCCTGACCGGAGCAATTGGGGGTGCGAACAACAGCAATGGTTACCCAGTTAACCCATTCGGTTAGATCTCAAAGACTGATGCTCAAAAGCTGGAACTCAAAACACGCAACGCAGTACCTGAGCGTCTGTGTCGCCCTGTCGTGCCTAGCTGGCCATTTTCACCCAACTCAATGACATCGATCGGTCTTAGCCTTGGACTTCGACCACAGAGGCATGAGCCTCACCATAGAGTTTGCGTACAGCATCGCTCCGGCGCCGCTGAACCAAACCCTGATTGACATAACCCTTCTCTGTTATTTCACCCAAGCCTATACTCGGCGGTTCTTCGAGCAGTATGAAACGCCGGATTTGCTGGGAGGAACCCTTGTTTTCTTGGTTATGTTGTAACAATCCATCTGCAATGACTGACCGCACCTGATCACTCGTCGCCACCGCCGCTTCATCGCCGCCAGTCAGCTCAGCGCACCTGGCAAGGTTTGGCCAAATCAAAACCCCAATAAATGATTCGTTAATCCCGCAGATCACAACATCCCGAATCCAAGGCGCACAGCAGGCAATGAGTTTTGCTCGGAGCGTCCCAGCCGACACCCAAGTCCCTGAATTGAGCTTAAATTGTTCGGCAATTCTTCCTGCAAACCTTAGACCCGCTTCGGGCCGGTCAGGGTCGGCAAACGTCACCGCGTCACCCATTTTAAAAAAGCCTTCATCATCAAAAGCCTCAGCCGTTCGATCCGGGTCATTGATATACCCTGGTGAAACGCCTGGTGATTTCACCAGGATTTCGAATCGGTCACCCACAGGCAGCAGCTTAAACTCCGCGCCAGGCATGGGCAGTCCGACGACGGTTTGATCCTCACAAGGCCAATATCTCGAGAGACCGACGGCCACCTCTGTTGACATGAGACTCGTCGACATGGGTTGGGGCGCACCTTGATATCTGATCATAAGCGCTTGCAGTCGCTGGTAGGTCGACTCCGGCATTGCCGCGCTACCATAGGCGAAAGACGTCATATGCGCGAAAAAACCTCCAGCGAGGTCGTCATCTTGTTCCAAGGCTTCAACCAGCATATTCCAACCGAGCGGCGCTCCAGAGTATGAAGTAGGCTTGACCACTTTGAGGTTTGCCAGCGTCTTGTGAAATGCATCCGGCGTTGGCTTACCATCATCGATGTAAATCGAGCCGCCAAACTTCATCACCGAGGACATTCTGAGGACCCCCGCTCCCACGTGGGACCAAGGCATCCAATCAAGCACCCGCTGAGGCTCCGACTCAAGGCGGTCTTCATTCAGGGCGGCTCTCGCTGCCAAGAAGGCGCTGACCATTCCATGGGTATG
Source organism: uncultured Gammaproteobacteria bacterium (assembly GCA_913064795.1). Taxonomy (GTDB): domain Bacteria; phylum Pseudomonadota; class Gammaproteobacteria; order Pseudomonadales; family Azotimanducaceae; genus UBA9926. The sequence continues at coordinate 110 of CAJYBS010000310.1, read as the reverse complement.
AATGACGCCTTTTGGGCTACCGGTAGAGCCTGAGGTAAACATGTACCGGGCCACCGAGTCCGCATCCAACGATGCCATGCGTTCTTGAACGAGGGAGGCATCACTACTTT
>CAJYBS010000309.1 GCA_913064795.1 uncultured Gammaproteobacteria bacterium | reverse complement strand
GCTTAAGGCCCTGATAATTGTGAATCACCAATACCAAAGGTCGCGCTCCCGCCTCAACCGGTGGGGCTACTCGGTGTCCAACGAAGTGGTGACCTCGAAAATCAAAACTGAGGGTTTGGCGTTGCAGTGCGGGAGCATCTGTCCATAACGCGGATTGCTTGTTCAAAATCGAGCTCCCTTTTTTTAGACGACTGCGCTTTATCGAGCTTCCAGCTCAATTCATTTCGGCAACTGGTTTCAGCAGCCTAGATAGCGGTGGTCAACGAATTATCCACCCTCGATTCTCGGCAGTAAGAACACTTCGGCACCTTTGGGAATGACTTGATCTGTTCTATCCCGATAGATCTCGCCATTGATAGCGACCGCCACCCCATCATCCAGATGGTCCTGGATGGCGGGATGCTTGAGCGCAAGACTGGCCAACATCTCACCGATCGTTGCGCCAGAGACTTCAACCGTCGATGCCCCTCCGGTTGCCTGACAAAGGATTCCAGATAACCGAATCTCCATACCCTCGTCTCGCCCTATTGCGCGTCCTCAATGGCTTTTAAAATCCGCGGCGGTGACATGGGGACATGGGTCATCCGAACACCAACAGCATTCGAGACCGCATTACCAATCGCTGCCAACGGCGGCACGATTGATGTCTCACCGACTCCCCGCACACCGTAAGGGTGATTGGGATTTGGAATTTCTAAAATCTCTGTGTCGATGAACGGTAAGTCAGAACACACAGGAATTCGATAATCTAAGAATCCAGCATTTTGCAACGTGCCATCGTCGCCGTAGATATATTCCTCATTCAATGCCCAGCCAATGCCTTGAGCCGCACCGCCCTGGAACTGGCCTTCAACATAATCGGGATGAATCGCCTTCCCCGCATCCTGGACAACGGTGTAGCGTATCACCCGGGTTGAACCTGTTTCTGGATCCACTTCAACATCACAGATATGGCTTGCAAATGACACCCCGGCGCCGTCTGCAACGACTTCGTTATGACCCGCGATGGGTCCTCCGGTCCGCGGCGATTTCGCAGCAATTTCTTTGAGGCTGAGGGGCGGCAAATTACTGTTTTGACGTCCCTTGGCCCGGGCCACACCTTCTTCCCAAACCACCTGATCGACTGGAATCCCCCAAGTGTCTGCAGCACGCTGTTTCATGACATCGACTGCATTTCTGGCGGCAAAAATGGTTGCCATACCCGATGAGAAGGTTCCTCGACTACCCTCTGTTGTGTCGTTGTGTCCAAGGGAGCTCGTATCGCCGATGGTGACGCGCACTTGATCGTAGTCGACCCCCAGCTCTTCTGCGGCGATCAACGCCAAGGACGCACGTGAACCACCCACATCCACGGTGCCGACCGTTAGGTTGACCGAACCATCGATCCCGATGTTTAAATCTGTGCACGTCTGGCCACCAAAATTGAACCAGAACCCGCAGGCGACGCCACGCCCTTGATTTTTGCCCAGGCGCTTTTTCATATGGGGATGGTTCTTTACCGCCTCGAGAGTAGGACCAATGCCAATCGGTCCGTAAACCGGGCCATAAGAGGCTTGGGTGCCTTTTTTAGCCGCGTTCTTAATCCTAAATTCCACCGGGTCCATCTTCAATTCAGCTGCGAGCAGATCGATCACACTCTCCACACCAAATGCTGCCATCGGCGCTGAGGGGGCTCGGTAGGCCGCAACCTTAGGCCGGTTGCACAACACATCATAGCCGACTGATTTAACGTGTTTCAGGTCATAACAAGCGAAAGACGTCATCGCGCCGAGCATACCCCACATTCCTGGGAAAGCCCCGCTTTGGTATCTGAGTTCCGCGGATGCGGCTGTGATTCGCCCATTTTTCTTCGCGCCGATTTTAACGTCAACGGAGGTCGAGGAGGTTGGACCGGTTGCTTTGAAAACTTCTTCTCGAGTCATCACGAGCTTCACAGGACGGTTGGACTTTCTAGCCAATTGCAGCGCAACGGGCTCCATCCAAACGTGTGTTTTACCGCCAAAGCCGCCACCGATCTCCGATGACGTTACTTTCAATTTGGCAACATCAAGGCCAAGCAAACTTGCGCACATATTCCGGAAAGTAAAATGACCTTGGGTTGTGACCCAAAGCTCGCCTACCCCATCGGGTCCCAGGGTGGCCAAGCAGGCATGGGGTTCGATATAGCCCTGATGGGTTTGTTCGGTCTTAAACGTTTTCTCGATGATGATGTCCGCCTGAGCGAAGCCCGTTTCAACATCCCCATGACCAAACTCGTTTCGTTGCGAGATGTTCGACGCCGTCGTCGGCGCTGGATCAACACCGGCGGTACGAATCCAATCGTGCACAATCGGCGCATTGGGTTTCATCGCTTCATCAACATCGGTCACATGGGGTAATTTTTTGTAGGTCACTTTAATCAGTTTCAGGGCTTGATTTGCCGTCTGAGCATCCACCGCCGCGACCGCCGCAACCGCATGACCGTCGTAGAGCGCACGTCCTCGGGCCATGCAATTTTCAAGGGTATCCATGAGACTGCGATTCCCTCCAGTAAAATCGGGGAAGTCATCGCCGGTCACAATGGCCTTCACGCCGGGCAGCTTCTCTGCCTTGCTGGTATCGATCTTTTTGATTAATGCATGGGCATGGGGTGATCGCAGGATCTTGCCGACTAACTGGCCCGCCGCACTCGCATCCGCGCCGTATTTTGCCCGCCCCGTGACCTTATCCACACCATCGGGCCGATTGACGCGATTGCCAATCACGCTGAATTTCTGATTCGTATAATCTGTTTCGTAAGGCATTTAATTGCTTCCTTAAATTTTCATCATTTGCTGATCAAATCGATCTCATCGCCCAATGCGAATCACGATCTCTTTTGTTTCCGCATTACCTTGGCAGCACTTTGAACCGCGCGGACAATCTTGTCATAACCCGTGCAACGACAAAGATTACCGGCCAAAGCGTACCGAATTTCCTCTTCCGATGGATTAGGATTGCGTCCTAGCAAGGATTTTGCAGCGACCAGGAATCCCGGCGTACAAATTCCGCATTGCAGCGCTGCGTGATCGATAAAGGCGGTCTGCAAAGGATGTAATTCTCCATCCTGAGAGAGACCCTCAACCGTGCCAATTGCTCGACCCTCGGCTTCTGCACCGAGCACCAAACACGAACAGACGAGACGATCGTCAAGGGTCACAGAGCAGGCACCGCAGTCGCCCGTGCCACAACCTTCTTTGACGCCGGTCAAATTTAATCGGTTGCGTAGCACGTCCATCAGCGACTCGCTGGGGGGACAAACATACTGCACTGCATCACCGTTCACTTTCGCCGAAACTGTTACTCCACTCATTTTGAACCTCCTGCTCTTTCAAAGGCCAACAGCGCGGCCCGACGGCCCAAAACACCAGCCACTTTTGTTCGATACTCTACCGTGCCCCGCTTATCATCGATCGGGTTACACGCGGCTCGACAGGCTTTCGCCATTTTCTCAAGCGCAGCATCCTCTAATTTTGTCCCAATGATCGCTCTGGCAGCCGCTGGAACGATCACTGCCGTTGGCGCAACCGCTCCCAAAACGACCTTTGCAGCTGTCACGACGCCGCGAGACAACGTCAAATTCACCGCGGCACTGACCACGGCAATATCCATTTCGGTGCTGCGTGTACATCGCAAATCAGCGACTGCGGCATTTGCTGCGAGCGCAGTCAGAACGTCG
>CAJYBS010000308.1 GCA_913064795.1 uncultured Gammaproteobacteria bacterium | reverse complement strand
CCCATGCTGCTGTAGGTTGAGCGACTGGCGCTGCGCCTCATTGGCCGGCCAGAGGGTCTCAATCACCCTATAACGGTCATGGGTCCGAATGCCAAACGTTCGAAAGTCAAAGGCCCTCGTTTATCTCTATGAAAAGCCGGTCGATTTGATGGTGATCGATTGCAAAGAGATACTCGCCGAGAATTAAAGCGATGGGCCTTGATCTCCCGATCGGTGCGCAGGATCCGAGGCTAGAATTCTGGTTGAAGGGGTTTACGCGGGGCTCGTGTTGGGCTTTTGAGGCCGTCCGCTGCTTATTGATTGGCTGTTAGAAAATCTTCGCCAATAGGCGTTGCCCAGAAGCCCCTTAGAGGTGAGCAGAAAATCAACGTTTTAAGCCGATGACTCTCACCGCGGATTTGAATCTGATTTTATGATTTGTGTTTGAGGGTCAAAAACTGACCGGACCCGTTTCGATGGTGTGATCGATCAAGTGCTCGCCTTTAAAGCTAAACCAGCCGGTCAGAGGTTGTCCCGCGAGTATTTGGGGTAGCCAATAGCGATCGTCCTCCCACATGGCATCTAAGGGCAGCTGCTGCAAGGGATACCAAATGGGCCGAGCCTCCCGGGTCTCTCGGGGAATGCCTGTAAAGTGCTCGCTCACGTAAACGAAGGCCTTGATCCTTGGCATTTCGATCGCATGAAAAAATAACTCTGCCATAGGCTCAGGATCAATAACCTTAATACCGAGTTCCTCAGAAGTCTCTCTGACCGCACATTCTAATGGTGTCTCCAACGCTTCAATCTTGCCGCCCGGGCCATTGATTTTTCCTGCACCGATTCCTGTTTTTTTCTTGATGAGAAGAACTTCCCCGGCGCTTTTAACAAACATGAGGGTTGTCACCAATTCGGGTTGCCATTGCTGCCAATCGATTTCTGATATGCGGTCAACCATATAAATCCTATCTAAATGACTGTATTTTGAGAGTTTGAATAATTTTCCCTTTATTCATAAAATCTTTATTTCAAAAATATATATTAATCAATGAGTTATAGTCCAATAAGTTGGGTCAAACAAAGATGTGTTTATTTGGCTTCCAGCCCTTGGAACGGGGGCGGCAACCCTTATTTAAGAGGGGTAGGGAGCAGAAGACAAGAGAAGGAGGGACGATGACTGCAATGGCAAGCGAAAACAGAAAGTTTTCATCTTTACCCGTTTTAAGTGGGCAATCGCTCCACAGTTATCTAAATGCCGTGCATGAGATCCCCAAACTTACGAGGATAGAAGAAGCGGCGTTGTTCGAGCAGTTTCATAACCAGCAAGATCTGGATGCCGCTCGAAGGCTGGTGCTCGCCCATTTGCGCTATGTTGTTTACATTGCGCGGGGTTATGTGGGGTACGGGTTGCCGCTGGAAGATTTGATCCAACAAGGTAATCTGGGATTAATGCAGTCCGTCAAAAAGTTTGAGCCAGGTCGAAAGCTTCGATTAATCACTTTTGCGGTGCATTGGATCAAAGCTGAAATCCATGAGTACATATTGAAGAATTGGAAGTTGGTCAAAGTCGCTACCACCAAAGCCCAGCGAAAACTGTTCTTCAATCTTCGCAAGAATAAGCGCGTTGAAGGGCAGATTGATGGCCAGGAAGCCGCAAGAATTGCTCAGCTGCTCGAGGTTGCAGAAACGGATGTCATCGAGATGGACCAAAGAATGCGGGCGCGCGATCCTGGGTTTGATCAGCGAGACGATGAGGATGTCAGCGCTCCGGAGCATTACCTTCAACACGAATCCGCAGGACCCTCGGAGCTGGTCGAGCAGGCTCAGGAGCAGCTTGTTCGAAGCGAGCAACTGAATGAGGCGCTTGGCACCCTCGATACCAGAAGCCTTCAGATTGTTCGAAGCCGCTGGCTCACCGACGACAAAATAGCACTCAAAACCCTCGCGGCAGAGTTTGGGATTTCGATCGAACGGGTGCGCCAGTTGGAGGCTCAAGCCCTCAAAAAGCTCCAAGGATGGGTAGCGGGCTAAACACGTTTCCTTGTCGCTCGAGTCACGGTATCGTAGGCGTTCCCTCGAAGGAGCATCGACCGATGAGCGACCCGTCCAGCATCAACAGTGATCCAACCATTGCCACCGACCTAACAGGTTTCGATGGCCCAACTCTTGTCAATGACCTCAACCGGTTGCTGCGTCTGCGGACAACGCCCATCGGCATGAAAATGTTTAAAACCCGGGCCGATATGGAGGCAATCCCGAGAATTAGACGCCCTAAGGAGATTCATACGACGGATCAGATCGTTGGTCAGGCCAGCCGAAATGGCTGGACGGTCGGGATTACCATGGACGATTTAGTGGGTGCGCAGTGCGGAACAGTCTTAGGACTTCATCCTGCCGATGAGCAATGGCTATCAGGTGATCGGATGGCGGGAGTCTGGTTTCAGAATCAAGAAGAAGCGGCACGACATCAGGCCAGTATGGATGTCGTGGCTTTCGGGCAGTTCGAGGCGATGGCCGTGTCGCCGTTGGCTTCGGGTCGATTGGATCCCCCTGACATCTGTTTAATCTATGCGACCCCCGCGCAAATGATTCTGTTTATTAATGGCCTGCAGTGGACGGGCTATCGCAAGCTTGATTGGGGGTGCGTTGGCGAATCCGCGTGTGCAGACTCCTGGGGCCGGGCGCTCAAAACCGGAGAACCCAGTTTGTCGATTCCCTGCTTTGCAGAACGCCGGTATGGAGGGGTGATGGAAGACGAATTGTTAATGGCCATCCCGCCGAGATTTTTGCCGAAGGTGATCGCAGGACTTGAGGCGTTATCGTCGAATGGCCTCAGATACCCCATCGCGCAATATGGGGTGAACAATGATGTTCGTGCCGGAATGGGGATCAGTTATGGATAGCCACCGCTGATGTTGAGCGACGATGCGCAAACTGCGGTTTTAAAATGCTGGCAATGCCGCAGTGAGCTCCTTGATGAGCCTTTGCCTTTGTCCCGGCAGGCAACTTGTCAGGTGTGCTTTGAGCCCCTCCGGTGTTGCTATTTGTGCCTTCAATTTGATGAAAGTGCAACCCATCGGTGCGGTGAGGATCGCGCGGATCCACCCCTCGAGAAAGGCGTGGCTAATTTCTGCGAGTTTTTTGCTCCAGTCTTTAGCATGAGGGGGTCGGGGGATGATCAGCGGGGCCGAAATGTTGCGGCCCTATCGACCCTTGATGCGCTGTTTGAGGGGACGGGTGCCAGAGATGATCGTTCAGATTCTAAAGCGATAAGCCAAGCCGAACAGCAGCTCAAAGATTTGTTCGCAGACGATTAGGTCCCTCCGTGGATCGATGATGCTATCGCCCTTGCTTTTAGAGTTGATTGTTATCGAAACTGCCAACCTAGGCGTCGTCTCTAGAAGGCCATGTGCAATGAAGACCTGGGCTGCGAGTCGGGTGCAATCAGGCTAGGTGGAGCGCGTCACCAAAAAACAAGTCCATCAAGAAGCCAATTCGTCAGCGCGAGGGCTTTAGGCGCGTTTTCTAGATGACCCCGCGGTTTCTCAGGTCAGAAATCCCAGCGGGGGTCAATCCAAGGTCTTTGAGAATTGCCTCTGTATGCTCGCCTAGGTTTGGCGACGGGCTTCGGACAAGCGGGCCATCTTGATCGGTAATGTAACCTGCCTTAACGACCTGTGAGGGAGGCGTCTCGCTGGCGGTGGAGACGGATTCAATGACTCCTCGATAAGCCAG
>CAJYBS010000307.1 GCA_913064795.1 uncultured Gammaproteobacteria bacterium | reverse complement strand
TTTACAGCCTAAAAGCTGATCTATTTCAAGGTTGGAAATCACAGGGGTCCGCTCGACCACCCCCTCAATTCGGCTCGAGGCCTGCTTGACCGCTTCAGCGTCGAGCGGGGTCACCCTTGAACCCTCATCAATAGGGCGCGCATCTGACCCGGCTACCCCTTCGCCAAAGTCGTGGCGCCCATCAAGAGGCCTTGTCGCTCTGAAGCATTTTTGCCCAAGAGTCTCTCAAGCCGACGATTTCATTAAAACAGACGAGTCCCTGCTCCGATGGTTCAGGATCACGTATGAAGTATCCCTCTCGTTCAAATTGAAATCGCGTACCCTCAGGCTTGTCCTCGACACTCACCTCCACAACACCCTCAAATCGCTGTAGCGAGCTAGGATTAATCAGATTCTGATAGTCAGTCTCTGAGGCATCCGGGGCAGGCACACTGAACAAAGGTTGAAACCTTTGAAAACACACCTTCGAATGCTGCGTCGCCGAAACCCACTGGATCACGCCTCTGATTTTCCGGTCGCTGGGATTGACGCCAAGGGTCTGGGAATCATATGTGCCATGGATTTCAACCACCTGCCCCTCTTGGTCCGTTACAACAGAGTCTGCGCGAACCACAAAACCTCCTCGCAGTCGCACTTCGTCATGCAAAACCAGCCGCTTGTATTTGCGGTTGGCTTCAAGTCTAAAATCTGCCCGGTCGATGAAAACGGTGCGGGTCATCGGTACCCGCCGAACACCCATCTCAGGGTTTTTGGGGTGATTCGCGACGTCAAGCCAAATCGTCTCATCTTCGGACAAATTTGTGAGCACCAATTTGACGGGATCGAGAACAGCCATCGCTCTCGGGGCTGAGGGTTCAAGGTCTTCTCGCACACAACTCTCGAGCAACGCCAGTTCTACATTGTTGGCGCTTTTGGTAATTCCAATTCTCCGACAAAAATCGCGGATCGACGCGGAGGTGTACCCGCGTCTTCTGAGCCCGGCAATCGTCGGCATTCTAGGATCGTCCCAGCCATGGACTAGGCCGGTATCAACCAATTGTTTTAACTTGCGCTTACTCGTGACGGTGTACTGTAGATTCAACCTCGAAAACTCAATCTGCTGAGGTTGTCCTGGAACTTCTAGCTGGGCCAGCACCCAGTCGTACAAAGGCCGATGATCTTCAAAACCGGTGTCACATAAAGAATGAGTCACCGATTCAAGGGCATCTGATATGCAATGGGTGTAGTCGTACAGAGGATAAATACACCAATCATCACCGGTTCGATGATGATGCACGTGCCGGATGCGATAGATACTAGGGTCTCGCATATTCATGTTGCCAGAAGACATATCGATCTTCAGCCTCAGAACATGGGCACCATCGGGAAACTCACCAGCTCGCATTCGCCCGAAGAGATCAATATTTTCATTGACCGACCGTTCGCGATAAGGACTGTTGCGCCCCGGCTCTGTGAGCGTACCCCGATAACTGCGGATCGCCTCAGCATCCAAGGAATCCACATAGGCCTTGCCATCGCGAATCAACTGCACCGCATAGTCATACAAAATCTCAAAATAGTCCGAGGCATTTTTTTCCTCAGCCCATGTAAACCCCAGCCACTCGATATCTTCCCGCATAGAATCAGCATAAACCGCGTCCTCCTTGATCGGGTTGGTATCGTCGAACCTTAAATTGGTTGTACCTGAATAATCCTTGGCCAAGCCAAAATTGAGGCAAATGGCTTTCGCGTGACCAATATGCAAATAGCCATTGGGCTCTGGGGGAAATCGTGTTTTGACCCGTCCACCATGTCTGCCAGAGGCTTGATCGCCCTCAATGATCGTGCTGATAAAGTTTGCAGGGTAACGTTCTAGTTCAATTGACATACTCAACCTAAATAAATAGCGCAGAAAGACAACTCAGAACCACCATTATAAACAGAATACGACGCAGCGCAGCGTCGCTTGTTTGAATCGTAAAGCGAACACTCAACATCGCACCCATCATCGAGCCCACTGCTAGTACTGCACCCATCATCCAGAGCACTTGCCCTTGAAAGGCGAAGACGCACAGCGCGACGCCACTGAATACCCCTGTGCAGACTAACTTCAAAGCATTTGAACGCACCATGTCGAAGTGCAAAAGACCCGCTAACACCGCAACCAAAATAAATCCAACGCCAGCCTGAATAAACCCCCCATAGAGACCAGCCCCAAAAAGACCCAACCATCCCTGCCACGACAAGCGATCTGCCTCTGACGTTGTGTCCTGCGGTGAAACTTTGGGTTTAGGAAACAGTAACGTCGAGGCAACCCCAAGCATCACCACCAACAAAATTGGCTTTAGAAACTCAATCGGGATAAGAGACGCCGCCAAAGCGCCAATTCCAGCACCGGTCACTGTCGGTACCAAAATACCAATGATCGCGCCCCGCTCCAGACGCCCCGCTTGATCAAAACCGGAGGCACCGGTCACCGATTGTGCAAGCACGGCCAATCGATTGGTTCCATTAGCAAGGTCAGCAGGTACGCCGATCATCATCAGCGCAGGCAACGTTAGCATCGAGCCACCACCCGCTAACGTGTTGATAAATCCACTGACCAAACCAACAATCAGTAAAATACCTAGGGTGAGGGGCTCCAAAATCAATGACTCCTAAATTTACTCACCGAACTGCGCGGGCATCTCAACCTCAAACACCTGGCCTGCTTCGTTGAGCACCCACAACAAGTCTTCGTCCACAAAAGTGACCGCTTCGACTTGCCCCATTTCGAACGGCGCAAGATCAAGGACTTGATCTAATCGAGACAACCAGCGATCGCCTTTTTGAGGTCTCAAAAATATCCAGAGACTTCGATAGCCCAGTACCGCCAGCTTTTCCCGGCTCGGCGAAAGGTCGGCTGCCGTCACCATAAAAAGCTCAGACGAACTATCCACTTTGACGACCTTCCCGCCCGCTGCTGGGGGTGAAGAATCTACGCGATAGAGATTACCTCCTGGCTCAAACTGGGAAATGCGGCCCGCCACCCGGTGTTTAGTAATCAGATACAGCTGGCCCTGGTCGACAAACAGCGCCTCTGCATCAAAATGCCAATTTTCCCCGGGAAACGAATTCTGCTCAGGATAAGCCACCGGGATGAAAGACATTGCCCGGGTTTTTTCTACCGCACCCGCATTAAACTGAGGCACTTTGTAGATACCAAGGTCGCGGCGCGCGTTACCATTGTTACCCGTGTCTGCGATATAAATCCAATCCTCGTCCGAGGCAATATCTTCCCAGTCGTAATTCGCTGCCAGCTCGATTTTAAAGCCAGGCCAAGGCGTTGTTCCCGATACAACCTTCTGACCATGGAATTTCAAAAATTGGGGGAACAGTAACGACCCACTTTGATCGATCGCAAAAAGCCGCGCAGAATCGCCACTGTCATTGTGCAACCAAAACTGGTTTGGAAATCGAGGGCTTCGGCTAATACCGCTCACTTCGTTCAGGGAATCAAACCCGATCTCAAGCTTGGCCTCTACTCGCCAATTTGAAGGGTCTGCGGCATGAATGCCTCCGGTGAAGATCGCCCAAAGGAGCGGTAAGCCAAAAATAGGTTTCATCCAAAGCTCCGCCGCGTTGCTCAAACGAATACGATATCACTCTACTGGATGTCTGCCTGCGCCCTTATAATCGAACCTTGGATCGCCCCCCTCATACCCCGAGCGCGCTTGCACTGTACTCCAGGCAC
>CAJYBS010000306.1 GCA_913064795.1 uncultured Gammaproteobacteria bacterium | reverse complement strand
TCCCAAAAAGATATTTTTTGCATCGAAGACCAGATCACCACTGCCGGATCAAAAATGTTGGCAAACTTCAGGCCACCCTACACAGCGACCAGCGCCAGTCAACTCGAGCAAGCAGGGGCCATTACCCTCGGAAAAACCAATATGGATGAGTTCGCTATGGGCTCGTCGAATGAAACGAGCTACTACGGGCCTGCTAAGAATCCTTGGGATCTCCTTAGAATACCCGGTGGATCCTCAGGCGGATCTGCGGCCGCTGTGGCTGCAGGTCTATGCGCTGCGAGCACGGGCACAGATACGGGCGGTAGCATCCGGCAGCCCGCCGCCATGTGCGGCTTAACTGGCTTAAAGCCGACCTACGGCCGCATTTCCCGCTGGGGAATGATCGCTTTTGCGTCTAGCCTCGATCAAGCTGGCCCGATGACTCACACCGCCGAGGACGCAGCCTTAATGCTTGAGCACATGGCTGGCTACGACCCCAAAGATGCAACATCACTTGAGGAGCCAGTCCCTGAATATTCCCAAAACCTCAATCAGCCGATGGCAGGCCTGAAAATTGGTGTTTGCCGGCAATTCTTCAGCGAGGGCCTTGAGGGGGCTGTAGAACAATCAATTCGAGAGGCCCTCAAAACGTTTGAGCACCTTGGCGCAACGCTGATCGATATCGACCTACCCCACACACCGCTGAGTGTCAGCGCCTACTATGTCATCGCGCCCGCAGAATGCTCTGCCAATCTGTCACGATTTGACGGAATTCGGTTCGGTCATCGTTGCGACGACCCGACAGACCTTCAAGACCTCTATCAACGCTCCCGGGGCGAAGGTTTTGGTAACGAGGTCAAAAAACGCATCTTGGTCGGTACCTTTGCGCTCAGTGCAGGCTATTACGATGCATTTTATCGTAAAGCCCAGCAGGTCAGGCGTCTCATCAAAAATGATTTTGTTGAAGCCTTTGATCACGTCGACCTCATCGTTGGACCCACCGCACCCTCTCCAGCCTTTCAATTGGGTGAAAAGTTAGACAACCCCGTTGACATGTATTTACAGGACATCTTTACAATATCGGCCAATCTGGCTGGCTTGCCTGCGATGAGCATTCCAGCAGGGCAGGTTAGAGGGCTTCCTGTAGGGCTACAACTCATTGGCAATTATTTGCAAGAAGGGACATTGCTCCGAGCCGGCCATCAATTTCAGCAAGCAACGGACTGGCACCAATTAGCGCCAGAGATTGAATGATGACGATCCCAGCGGACTGGCAAGTCGACATTGGGCTGGAGATTCACGCTCAGTTAAAAACGGACTCGAAAATATTTTCGGGGGCAAGCACCCAATTTGGCCAGCCACCCAACAGTCAAGCCAGCGTTATTGATCTCGGCATGCCGGGTGTTCTGCCTGCAGTTAACGGCGCCGTCTTTAAAAAAGCTGTCCAGTTTGGCCTGGGTGTCGGAGGTCAGATCAACAGAGAATCACGGTTTGATCGAAAAAATTATTTTTATCCCGATCTCCCTAAGGGCTACCAGATCACGCAAATGGACCAGCCCATTGTTATCGGCGGTTCAGTGACCATTGCATTGCCAGATGGGTCAACCAAACCGATCGCTCTGACCCGAGCGCATCTTGAAGAAGACGCTGGAAAGTCTATCCACGATTGGAAACCAAACCATACCGGTGTCGATCTAAACCGTGCCGGCACCCCTTTGCTTGAAATTGTCTCAGAGCCACAGCTAAAGAGCCCTGAAGAAGCCGTCGCCTACGCCCGGGTTATTCATCAATTGCTAACCTATCTTGAGATCTGCGATGGCAATATGGCGGAGGGATCTTTACGATTTGATGCAAACATCTCCGTCAGAAAAATCAACGATGCCAAACTCGGTGTTCGATCAGAAATAAAAAACCTAAATTCCTTTCGCTTTCTTGATCAAGCCATCAATTTTGAGATTTCGCGACAGGTGGAGATGCTGACTGCGGGTCAGCCTCTTTCCCAAGACACTCGCCTATTTGATCCCGAAAAGCTCGAAACACGACCCATGCGCAGTAAAGAAACTGCGACGGACTACCGCTATTTCCCAGAACCCGACTTACTGCCCGTCGTCCTCTCGGAGCACTATATCGATGAGATCAAGAGGAACCTACCAGAATTACCCCAAGCTCGAACAAATCGCTACCATTCCACCCTCGCACTACCTTTGGCGGATGCTCAACGTTTAGCACAGGATCGTCGTCTCGCTGACTTTTTCGACGAAACTGTCGCAAAGACTCAAAACCCAAAAGTCACCGCCAATTGGATTAAGGGCGACCTGCTCGCAAGATTAAATGAGGCAGCACTCACGATTGCCGATAGTCCTGTCAGTTCTGACCAGTTGGCCGAACTGATCACGATGGTTGATCAGGATACAATCTCTGGGAAAATTGCGAAGGATGTCTTTGGGGCCTTGTGGGAGGGCAAAACCACTTCTGCAGCGGCCTATGTTCGTGATCACCAGCTCGAGCAAGTCAGCGATCTCAGCGCATTGGAACCCATCATTGAGTCGCTGCTCACAGACCACCCCAAGCAAGCGAGTGATCTCAAAGCTGGCAAAGACAAGCTCATGGGGTTTTTCGTTGGTAAGGTCATGCAGGCGACCCAAGGCACAGCAAATCCGAAACAAGTCAACGACCTCATCCGCGCCAAAATCGATCGGTCCTGAGTGGCCCTCAGACCCAGCGACCCCGGTTTTGTAGTCCCTCGAGGCACAGACTGCGCCAACATTTGCTCTTACAGCGCGTTCGCTTTTTCCGTAAACAGATTCAAAAATGTCTCAATGCGCTCGGCATTCACTCCCAAATCACTCTGCCCGACCCGTGATACAGAGCGCAGATCAATAATCGCTTGATCGCCTTCAGCGCGCACCCGAACGACGAGATCATCTTTAAAGCCGAACCAGAACGTCGTTGCTGTCGCCTCTAAACGTCCCTGTGCAGGATTCACGTCAACCAGCTCAAGATCCATCTCTGTAAGAACCTGCTCTGCAACTGAAGCTGCAGCAGCAACCGTCATGGGGGTGATCAATGTATCTACCTCCGGGTAAAACTCGGCTTGTAGCGCAGCCATGTCCTCCGGCGTTCGTTCAGCATCGCCGTATTCAAGGTCATTCATTGCGTGCGCGCGCCGTTCAACAATCTCCAAAAAAGTCGGCGGATCCATAGGGTTAGTCGTAATATCGTGGATGGGGGGTACGCTCCCGCCCTTTTGCAGCTGGGGCAACATAACGATGACTGGGACGAGCGCCATCACCGACGCAATAACCAATGCTCCCTTATCAAGGGATCGCTTTTTGACCCAAGCGATTAAAACGAGTACCACGATGGCCAACAAAGCCAACAAACTGCCGACAAATGCCATGGTGACCCCGCCAAGCGCGGTCATTAATTCCAGCACCCCAAACTGATACCCTAAGGGGCTCAGCAACAAAATAATCAGTTGACTGATCATGAAGACCAATATCACTTTTGAGCTTGTATTCACGTGATTTCCTCGTTATTTCTAGTGTTTTTTGAGCACGGATTTGCCGCACCATCCTTCAGCCCTGGCTTTCTCCGTCACTGGGCTTTGCGCCTTAAAGCAGCGGCTTTTAACCTTTTAAAATTGCCTTCGACTGGCTTGTCCGAACCCCACTCAAAGCCTTCGGAAGGACTGGCTCGATCGACTCAGTGTTTTACAAACGCCCTTTGAGCGAAAGTGGC
>CAJYBS010000305.1 GCA_913064795.1 uncultured Gammaproteobacteria bacterium | reverse complement strand
GTATGTTACTGTGCTGCCAAAGCCACGCCTCGCGCGTGGACCTGACATCGATACCCGCAACCTGAAGCGGAACCCAAGACGTTGAGGCTTTCTTAAACGATCCAATCTCCACAGGAATTCACATGCCACTGTTATTGTTCATCCTTTTTTTCCTCGCCAGCCAGCTTGCTGGCTGCAGTTCTGAAACAGTCCAGACCAAAACAGCACCCCAGCCTCCGGTTGCGAAACAAATCACCACCCAGCTCGGTGCGGGAGACACCCGCAGAGTCGATGAGTTCTATTGGATTCGAGATGACACCCGCTCAGATCCGGAAATGCTGGCATTGCTTGAAGCCGAAAATGCCTACACCCAGGCCATGCTTGCAGGCACTGAAGATTTGCAGACTACATTGTTTGAAGAAATTACCCAGAGGTTACCTGCAAGAGACAGCAGCGTGCCGGTTCAAAATGGTGAGCATTGGTACTATCGGGCCTTCGAGGAGGGCTCTGAGCACCCCATCTATAAACGCTTTAAGGACCCGGAAGATCCCAATCATGAGATCGTACTCAACGTGAACCAACTCGCTCAAAACGCAGATTACTTCAGCGTACAAAACTGGGTGATCAGCCCAGACGAACGCTATGTTGCCTTTGCCGAAGACCGAGTCAGTCGCCGCATCTATACGATAAAAATAAGACAGATCAATTCCCAAACTGATCTCGATGACGAGATCACGGGCGCTTCGTCATCAATCGCTTGGAGCGCGGGTGGTGACTATCTTTTTTATATTAAGAAACATCCACAAACACTGCTCGGCAACGCCGTCTATCGCCACAAAGTTGGAACCCCCCAGACCCTCGACACCTTGGTCTATGAGGAACTCGATAACACCTACTCGCTTTGGCTCACCGAAAGCCGCAGTGATCGCTTCATCTACATCATTGCCAGTAGTACAGAGAGTTCGGAGGTTCTGCTGATACCT
Organism: uncultured Gammaproteobacteria bacterium; assembly: GCA_913064795.1. Taxonomy (GTDB): domain Bacteria; phylum Pseudomonadota; class Gammaproteobacteria; order Pseudomonadales; family Azotimanducaceae; genus UBA9926. The sequence goes on along the minus strand of CAJYBS010000305.1, from coordinate 2,783 downwards.
CGCTCAGAACCGCTTGCAGCACCGAAGGCGGTCCTAAATCGACTAGCCGGCCATGAGTATCGGGTACGGCATCTCGGTGACCAGCTCTATATTCTCACCAATTGGGAAGCCGAAAATTTTCGATGGATGCAGGTTCCACTAAAAGATTCAGCCGATCGAAGCCAATGGGAGAGTTTGATCGAAGGCAGGACCGATGTCTTGATTGAAGACTTCGAAGTTTTCTCTGGTCACTTGGTCACCCAAGAAATGAAAGCCGGGGCGGCGCGTTTGATGATCTACGACAAGACGGGTCAGGCGATCCGGCAGATTCCAGTGACCGACATGCCAGCAACCCTAAGCCTATCTGCCAACCCCAGAGCCGACAGCCCATTAGTCCGCTACGAAATCTCGAGCCTGCGGTCTCCGGATGCAACCGTCGAATATGATACGAGCACCGGGGATACCCAGGTGCTGAAGCAGCAAAGGATTGCTGGGGGGTTTAATCAAGATCATTACAAGACTGAATATCTCACCTTCGCCGCCCGGGATGGCCAACAAGTGCCCATTTCTCTGGTCTACAAGCAGTCTGAGCAAAAGCGACCCAGGCCTGCCTATTTGTATGCTTACGGCTCTTATGGCTACTCAACCGGCGCGTATTTTAGGTCATCCATCCTGTCACTGCTTGATCGTGGATTTATGTACGCGATTATCCATGTTCGAGGTGGTCAGGAACTCGGTCGCCCTTGGTATGAAGCCGGTCGGCTCAAACAGAAAAAAAATACGTTTAACGACTTTGTCGATGGGTCCAATTTTCTGGTTGATCAGGGATTGGCCGATGGCGATCGATTGTTTGCCGCCGGAGGATCGGCAGGCGGACTCTTGATGGGCGTCATCGCCAATGAAGCGCCCCAGCGCTATCAAGGCATTATTGCCCATGTACCTTTTGTGGACGTGGTCACTACAATGCTCGATGAGACAATTCCACTGACGACCGGCGAATATCGCGAATGGGGTAATCCAAACAACCCCGACGACTATCAATATATGCTGAGTTACTCACCCTATGATCAGGTCAAAGCTCAGCCCTACCCTCACATGCTCGTCACAACCGGGCTGCATGATTCACAGGTGCAATACTTCGAGCCGGTGAAGTGGGTCTCCCGATTACGACGCCTCAAGACCGATGACCACGACCTGTTGTTGGATATTGATATGAAAACAGGACACAGCGGTTCAACAGGCCGGTACGAGCGATACCGAAAAACAGCCCTAGAGTACGCTTTTATTATTGATCATCTTGATTGAGTGCTTGTCACTGCATCAGCGCCGCCATCGGCCGCCCCTGCAAGGGTGCGTCCGAGCGATCACCGGGCCCGGGGTCGAAGCTGCACGGGCAAAGATTTAATCCCCCGAATAAAGTTATTGGGGTTACGCTCTGCCGGCCCCACCACCTCAATGGCTTCAAAGCGCGCGTGAATTTCTTCCCACAGAACGCGTAGCTGCATTTCAGCCAGGCGATTACCCATACAGCGATGGACACCAAAGCCAAACGCCACATGCGCTCGCGCATTAGGCCGATCGATGATTAACCGGTCAGCATCCGGAAAGACGGATTCATCGCGATTACCAGATAGATACCACATCACGACTTTATCGCCCTTCTTAATCTGCGCATCTCCCAGTCTGTAATCCTCAAGCGCTCGCCGGCGCATATGAATCACCGGCGTCTGCCAGCGAATCATTTCTGACACCATATTTGGGATGAGCTCGGGCCGATCCATCAGCAGTTGATATTGGTCAGGAAACTGATTGAGCGCAAGCACTCCGCCAGAAATGCTATTTCGCGTCGTGTCATTGCCCCCCACAATCAGTAGCAAAATATTGCCCAAAAAAAGCATGGGGTTTTCGGCCATCGCCTGGGTGTCTTTGCCATGCGCCATCATCGAGATCAGGTCAAACTTGGGCGGCATCGAGGCGCGCTGTTGCCACAACCCCATAAAGGTTCCCGCACATTCCATGAGATCAGCTTTGCGCTGTTCCCAATCAAGGATTTCCCCGCCGGTGAGCTCAGGGGTATCCGTGGTGATGTCTGACCAATAAATCAGTTTGCGTCGATCCTCATAGGGAAAATCAAACAAGGTCGCGAGCATGCGGGCGGTAAGTTCCACCGAGACTCGATCAACCCAGTCGAAGGTTTCATTGATCGGGAGATGGCTCAATATGTCCACCACCCGTTCACGAATCAGAGGTTCAAAATTCGCAAGATTACTGGGGGCAACCGAGGGTGACACCGCCGCTCTTTGGCGATCATGATCCGGAGGGTCCATCGCGATGAAGTTTTCGATCACGATTTCACCCTCTGCAACCGCGCTTTCCGGGGGCGTATCAGCAATCGCGATGCCATCAGCGGATGAAAAAACCTGATGATTGGTATCGACTTCTTTAATCAAGGCATGAGCGCTGACGGACCAGTAGGGCCCGGTGGGGCTGTTTTCTTGGAAGTGGACCGGCGCCTCGGCCCGCAACCGCGCAAAATATGCCCCCCAATTGTCATTAAGATAGAGCTGTGGATCGCTGACATCGATCTGCGCGAGATCCAAGTCTTCTACCCGTGCTTCGCTCATGCTTTTCTCCTCAAGGTGCTCAACCCACAAACTAGAGCAAACCCTCATGCGAGGCAAGCAGGTAACCCCAACCCTGGAGTAGGCCGTGCTACGGCACGCCAACCTGGACCCAATCAAGGCGTGGGCTGATAGACCCGCACATAATCAACATGCACGTACTGGGCAAACTCGGTGTCGTCA
>CAJYBS010000304.1 GCA_913064795.1 uncultured Gammaproteobacteria bacterium | reverse complement strand
CCCTGTTGGAAGACAATTTAAAACACTATTTTGAGAACAACGCGCGACTTTGTGTTTACGTCAACGACCAATGCGTTGTTGATCTCTGGGGTTCAGCATCGGGCGACGCCCACTTTGATGGCGATTCATTGATCAACATCTTTAGCAGCGGTAAAAGTCTAGAATCCATCGCAATGGCCTGGCTGATCTCAGAGGGCCTGCTCGATTACGATACTCGAGTCACTGAATACTGGCCAGAGTTTCGCGGGTCCTGTGAACCTCACGTAACCGTATCCGATGTCATCGCCCCTGCGGGCGGTCTCGGTGCGTCCAATCAAACTTTAAATCCACTTGATCTCCATCGAGAGAGCCTGCATCAGAACAAGATCGGCCAGATCATCGAATCTCATCCGTTATATTACCGCTCTGAAAATGACGGCGACCGGCGCGAGTACCACGCGCTCACCCGAGGCTGGATTGTTAACGAAATCTTCAGACGAGTCGACCCACAACAGCGAACGATCGGTGCGTTCTTAGAACAGAACATCCAAGCGCCACTGAGCGCTGATATCATGGTCGGTGTACCCTCAGATGCGCTCTCGCGCATCGCCGTCCTCAAACCAGTCGGGTTCAAACAGCATTTACAGATGAGCGCGCATCCCTTCAAAAGCCGACGCCAAACCCACCACAACGTCCTGCAGTTATCAGCACGACTCGCAGGCTTTGTACTTAGAAACCGTCGTAGGATGAACCTCAAAAGACCTGTGCCCTTTGAGGGGATGCAAAGAATCGAGGCATTCAATGAACCTGTCATTGCAATGGGAGAGACGCCCTCGGCGAATGCCCACTGCTCCGCTCGGGGCCTTGCTAAACTCGGTTCTGCCATGGCCATGGGCGGCACCACCGCCGGGCATCAAGTGATCAACCCACAAGCTTGGCAATCCATGCATGACCAGCCTGTCCAGCGGGAAATGGTTATGAATACAACATTTACTCAGGGTGGCGTCGCTCATTTTAGCCATGAGCCTCGACCCAGGACCGCAATTGATCGAGGCTTGAATACTGGCCGAGAAGGTTTTTATGGATGGATGGGGCTCGGGGGATCAATTTTTCAGTGGCATCCCGGCCTTAAGATTGGTTTTGCTTTTGTGCCTACATCCTTGCACGTTCTGGATTTTGTGAACGAGCGAGGCAAAACGTTACAGGCCGAAGTTCTTCAATGCCTTAGAAATTAGTGTATTCCAGCGCAGAGGCTCATTGGCAGTCCTGATCACAGCGCTTCAAAGCAACATTGGCCATTGACTAAAATAAACGCAGGGTTCTAAGGACCAGCGCAATGCCTAGAATTGATTCAGCAGACCAACCTTGCTGAAAAACCATAGCAGGGTAACTGAGTCGTTAAAAAATTCTGGCGCGCAAATCCGTCAGAACTTTTCGCTCACCGCTAGAGCGGCATCATCGCAAGCTGCCACCTAGCTGCTCTTTGACTTCTCTCAACAGCTGAATTGAATGAAGGCACTCGGCTTGATCCTGACTGATGTTGCGAACAATCACCTCAGAATAGCCCAGTCCCTCGAGCTGCCCAATCTGATCCACGACTTCGGCGACCGAGCCGATTAGAAGTGACTCGGTGGGTATTCCACGATAGCCCGACTCAAGATAAGGTCTCGCAATCGCCTTAGCGTCTTGGGACGTCGACCCCAGCAAAAAATCTCGCCGAATCGCCATTGCCCCTGGTGTGCGGTTAAGCTGAGCGCAATGGTGCTGGTAACGTTTCAGCCCCTCATCGGCCTGTTCATAGGTCAAAGACGGCGCCGCGAGCCAACCATCACCCAACCGTGCGGTCCGCTCGATGGCAGGCTCAACCACAGCACCTACCCAAACATCCACGCTCTGCTCCGGCACCGGCGCAATGCGCGCTTGGTGGAGCCCCCAATAATCAGACTCACTAACGACCTCTCCCGCCCAAAGTGCTCGTAAGATGCTCAAGCTCGCAGTAAACCGTCCCACCCGCTGGGCGGGATCAATCCCAAACGCTCGACACTGTCTTTCATCCCCCAGTCCACATTGCATAACGAAAGGCCCACTGGCGAGACTGGCCAAGGTGCCGATTTGTTCCGCCAGTAAAACCGGGTGCCACAGTGGCAGCAGATATAGAGCACCAAAGGGCTGGTCCCCCCATTCCGCAAGCATCCGTCCTAAAATGACATTGTTTTGTAGGTAGTTGGTCGGAGTCACGTGATGATCACCGACGAACAAAGTATTCAGCCCCGCTTCCCGTGCCGCTCGGGCGCGCTCGATCATATGACGGGCGGCGACCTTTGGTGACTCATATGGATACGATGAGCATACTGAAATTCCAACTTTCACTGGGTCACTCCTGAAGTATTTCTAAAACCCGCTTAAAAACCGCTGTTTCGCGTGATCTACTCCCCGACGGCGCCGGGGGCTGAAGTCACCCTACCCATAGGCGGCAGCGGCCCTGATGGGGCGACCATCCAAGCCATCCCAGAGGGACCGCTGGGGCAAATCAACTGACACACCCCTGCTGCTGGGTCTGTCCCTGTCTCTGGGTTATTTGACCCGCCTGATCACCGCCCGCCCGCTCTCCAAAGTACCACCATTCATCGCGGTATTACTGACGACGACAGAACCGGCTGCAATATTGGAGAGATCATAATTCATTGAGGCAACAAAATTGTGATGTTTCGCGTGAAGTCCCGAGTCTGCGACCAGAAGTAGATCGACTGACCCGGCTGTGTTACTAGCCGCCTTAAATTCCGGCTCAGTCCCAAGAGAACAATAATGCGTCACCTTCAACGCGCCATCTTGCTCCGAGTAGGTGGTTAGCGTTTCTACCCCATCTTCGATCAAATTCTCCACCATGGTGTTACCGTCTGATATCAATCGAAAATTTGACCGAGTCTCAACGACCTCCCCAGTTGAGTGGGTCAGCGTCCCTTCCCAGGAACCCGCCATCTGTTTCATTTGATCAAACGCCGAATGATGATCCGCGAGCGCCATCTGTCCAACGAGACCAAAACCGAGAGTGACTTATTGAATGAACATTCGCGATCTAAGTTTCGTTTTGTTAATGACATTTTTTGGGACAACATTACTGTTTAACCGGATCACTTCCCTCACTCAAGAGATTAACCAGATCGCCTAACGATCACAAACACCCTAAACCCGATCGATCATGGGTTTTTCGACATTCAATCAGCGACTTACACACCGATTAACAACTCATTTGGTGGCTGAGATTGCCAGGGAATCTAGAAGCGACTCCTTAGAGCTGAGCGGGCCCACCCGGCGTCTCTATGTCGGCAGTCAAACCAGGGGCACCTGATTCAAGGCTGAGCGGCAACCCCAAATCCGAGACAAACTTTCGGTAGCGATCAAGATTGTGATCAAGTCCAACAATGAGCCGTTTCAACGTCCCACTTGGCACAAGGTCAGTGCAGGGATGCACAGAATCTTGCCAATCAATAAAAAACGGCATTTGTAGCCCAAAAGGATGATTCTGAACAAATAACAATTCCCAGGACAATTGCTCCCCTTTGGGTGTCTGTCGAGACATGACCTGTCGGGAGTAATCGAATCCATTGTCACGCAACAATGGAATTAGACCATCGAATCCGGAACAGCGGACAGCAAATGTCCGCATTAGGGGCTCACTGAGCGCCTTCAGGGATCGAGCCAGTCCAGCAAGCTCAGCCAGATCCGGGTCAGGGGCGATGACTTCGAGATAACATTGCTGACTCAATCCCAGCAACGCA
>CAJYBS010000303.1 GCA_913064795.1 uncultured Gammaproteobacteria bacterium | reverse complement strand
TATTCTGCCCTGAATCTCTAATGATTTTAGGCGTAATAAAGATCAGTAATTCATCTTTATCGTTGGTCCGGGCTGAATTACGAAATAGGCGACCCACCAAAGGAAGATCACCCAGGACCGGTGTTTTTAGTTGAATTAAATCAGTCCGCGTCTGATAGAGTCCCCCTAAGACCAAGGTTTCACCATCATTCACGATCACCTGGGTCTGAATGCTCTCTGTGTCAATCGCAGGCGGCCCGCCAGGAGTTGGGTCACCTCTTGAATTATTGGTTACATCCAACTCTAAGATGATTCTATCATCCGGTGTAATTTGCGGCGTGACCGTCAACCCGACTGTTGCATTGATGAATGCGGTTGAAGTCGCACCGCCACCTGTATCCGATTGATAAGGAATCTGACTACCCGAATTCACACTTGCGGTACTCTTGTCCGAGGTAATAATTGTAGGCCTCGACACTGTTTCGCCGATCCCCTCGCTCTCAAAAAGCTGCAGCTCAAGATCGAGCAACAGATCGTTATTCACCAGTCCAAATGCAATACCACCTGTCTTTCCAGAGCCCGTTCCTAGGTCCACAATGAGATTTTCTGCCGGGGTCGCGCCAAGGGTTTCGATGGAGCTGCCATACTGAATGCCATTAGGACCATCGCCCCAAGTAATTTCACCGGCTGTTCCCCAACGAATGCCGGCTTCCCGCTTGAAGCTATCACTGGCTTTCACGATCCTTGCTTCGATCATCACTTGCCTAACTGGGATGTCGAGCTGATCAAGTAGACTGCGCAGTTGATTGATCCGACTCTGTGTCTCGGTCAGGATAATCGAATTCGTCCTGTCATCGACGATCACGGAACCACGCTCTGAAACAATCCCACTTGGACTGTCTTCCGAGCCGCCATCCGAAGCCGAAAACAATCCAACAATTTCCGCCGCGTTAGCATATTTCACTTTGATCAACTCTGTGCGCAAAGGTGCGAGCTCGGCGATTTCTTGTTGGTTTTCGAGCGCCGCCCTTTCTGGGTCGGCGAGATCAGCTGCAGGGGCAACCAAGAGCACATTACCCTGGACGCGCTTATCAAGGCCGTTGGTTCGCAAAACGATATCCAGCGCTTGATCCCAAGGCACATCCTTAAGCCTCAAGGTGATCCCGCCAGTGACGGCATCACTGGCCACCAGATTTAAATCAGCAACATCAGCAACGATCTGTAACACGGCTCTGATCTCGATATTCTGAAAATTCAGAGATAACTTGTCACCTTCATACAACAAGGTTCCATCCCCGGCGGTTGCAGGGCCTCGACCTTGGGCAACCGGCTTGACCTCAAGAATAAAGCGCCCATCGGCTTGATAAGCCAAGTAGTCAAAGGCACCGGTTGGCTGCACCTCAATGACCGCTGCGGACCCTTGCTCGAAAATATCGATGAGCGAAACGGGCGTTGCAAAGTCCGTCACGTCGAGCTGCTGGAGCAGCTCGTCGACCACAGAGGCGTTAGGCATCGTCAAAACAATGTTGCCCCCGCGCTGATCAATATCAACCGCCATATTGGGGTCACTCAAAGACACAATAACCCGACCAGCACCGTCATTACCCCGCCGAAAATCAACCCCGGTAACGGCTTGGGTTCCATCCATGCCGCGCTCAAGACGAGAAATTCTGCTGTCTTGTTGCACACCCAAATCTCGTCCGACAGAAATGACAAGCGTTCGTCCACTGACCCGAGTGGTGTACCCGACCAATTCGGCCAAAGCAACGATGATTCGGGTTCTATCCCCCGACTCTAAAATTGTGACGTTTTGCGCGGTACCCGAACCTAAATCATGATATTTCGAAGCCAAGCCACTCTTCACCCCCACTAGGTCTAGGGCAATCCGGGCCGGCTGAGCAATCGCGTACCCAGAGGGAAGTGGCGGGACATCATCAAACGTCAGTACAATATTAGTCTGATCCCCCTGAGCCATTGAGAAATCGACTTTCTGTAGTTCGAGGCCGGAGACGCCTGCTGCAACAAGCAGTCCCGAGAGCAAAATCCAAAAACGCAGCAGAACTCGAACTGATTGTGATCTCATCGTGTTTTTCATAACCATCCTCGGTGCGTTATTCTTTCGCAGAACCCACTAATTCAACTGTTCTGGGACGCAGCAACCATCCTCCGCCCCCATTGCTGACGATCTCGACAATTTCTAAACGATCTTCTTCAATTTTTTCGATTTTTCCCCATTGGGTGCCGATATATTGATTGACCCCTACTTGATGAATGGTGCCTTCTTCATCCCGAATCAAACCGTAGTATTGACCTCTGAGCTTGAGCGATCCAACGAGTTGGAGCGAGGTAAGATTGAACCCTTCCAAATAACTCTTCACATGATTTGAAGGAGGTCGAATGGAACCTGGAACAGGCTCGTTGGGGCGCTCGGGAATGACAACCGGTGCCTGAAAAGGGCTTCGAAGGTTGGCAGCACCATATTTAAAAGGCTCATAGGGCTTAAATTCGGGAAGCGGTGCAATGCGGCCATGGGGCGCGGCCGCAACCTCATCCATAAAGGCGCGCAAGTCTTGAGTGTTGTGCCCTTCTGAGCAGCCTGCGAGCAGCGCCACTAGACCGGCGATTACCCCCGCCCTCCAATTTCCTCTGACGCCGCCCTGGGTGCTCGGGGACTTCACGATCCTGCTCCATCTTTATATCGGTAGGTTTTGGCCGTAATCTCCATCGTCAGCAAGGTGCCACCTTCTGTCCGACCGCCGCCTTGAGGTTTGATCTGAAAATCGTGCAGCGTGACGATTCTGGATAGATCAGCAACATCACTCACGAACGCGCCCAAGCTATGATAGCCCCCAACCACTTCGATTCTGATGGGCTTCTCGATGTAATATTCCAGCACTTGTTCAGGTAACAGATCAATTTTATTAAACACTAAGCCATTCGATACACCGACCTTTGAAATGTCTTCGATCAAACCTGGAATTTCGGTATCGGACGGCAGCTGACTCAAGATCTGCTTAAAGCTTTCCTCCATCTCCAGCGCCTGTCTACGATAAGCCTCAAGGTGGACCGCTTGCCGATACTTTTCTTTAAATTCAGTTTTGAGCAGTCCCTCTTCCTTAACAACCCGATCGAGATCTGTCTGTAGATCTGTCACTAAGAAAAAATAGCCCAACAACAGTACGCCGATAAAAACAGCGACCCCGATCAACGCTTTGACTGGAGCCGGCCAGAGCCCAGCGCTACTAAAGTCGATATCGTTTAGATCGATTTCATTGAAATCAATCTCATTCAGCTTAGCCAAGGTATCTTTCAAGGCCATCAGCGCTCCCCTGTCTCTACAGCGGGCGCACTCACACGGACCGATAGAGAGAATCGACTCGCCTCTGGTCCTGCTTGAGGGTAGGCATTGATTGAAGTGACATTCGCGCCTGAAAACCATTCAGACCCGTCGAACTGACGCAACTGGCTAGAGATTCGGTTGTTGTCTTCAGCGACGCCGGTAATGGCAATGGATTCACCAGACAACGCAAGCCGCTCAAAAAAGACATTATCGGATAACTGACGGGCCATCTCGTCAAACAGTCGCACACTGACCGGCCGATTACCCTGCAGCTCTTGGATAACCCGCATGCGATCGAGCAGCTCTTTTCGCTTTTTCTGCAGTACCCTAATTTGGCCAATTTTTGACTCAAGCACTTGAATTTCTGCGTTGATAAACGCGTTGCGGTCGTTTTGTCCGGAAATTTCAGACTCGTAAAACCGCCAGGCGCCTGCCGTCAAAAGAGCCGCCATCAATGCTGACGC
>CAJYBS010000302.1 GCA_913064795.1 uncultured Gammaproteobacteria bacterium | reverse complement strand
GGGAATGAGTTTGACAAGCCGTGGGAAGGTGCCGACGTCTGCGGTCATGCCGATGTTGGTCTCAAAAATGGTCAAAAAAGCATCAGCCGACGCATACCGAATGTCGCAAGCGGTCACGAGGTCAACGCCGCCGCCGATACAGCCGCCTTGTATGGCCGCCAATACGGGAAGTCGACATTCCTCGATGGCATTGAAGGACTCTTGCATGAACAGTACGTTTTGATAAAACGCCGTCCCTGATTGTAGCTGCCGGGTTTTTTTATCAGTTTCTTCTGCGGTTTGGTTTACATTTGAAAATGATGAAACATCGAGTCCTGAGGAGAAATGGGGGCCGGTTGATGAGATCACAATCACCCTTGCCCGTGCATTCTGATCAATATCGCGAATAATTTCTGGCAGCTCCTGCCAAAACTCTGGACACATACTGTTCCGCTTTTCAGGGCGATTTAAAATGATGTGTGCGATGTCGTCTTGGAGTTTCAGATCAAAGCATTCATAGGTCATGGTGAAATCCTCAGAGCGTAAAATGAATACAAGGCCTTAGTTGAACCTAAAATTTAAACCAACCCTTGTCAGTCTTCCCGACTGACGGTAACCGTACACGGATTCAAAACGTTCATCAAACAGGTTATCGATGTTCAGTTGAAGCGCTAGTTTTTCATTAACATTGAACCGACTGCTCAACGATACCAAAGTATGTTCATCCAGCTCTACAATCTCTGAGTAAGGCGGCGTTGGCGGGAAAAAATTGTCTAACAACGAGCCGGTGTAGTCTGCAGCGAGGCGGGAAGACCAACGATCACTGTCGAAGCTGATGGCTATGCCTGCTTTGTGGCGAGGACGCCTAAGTTCGATCTGAGACAAGCCGTCTTTGGCAGTGAGCCGTCCATAATAGGCTGTCAGTGTCATTGAGGAATGAATCCGCCAATCGAGATTGACGTCAAAACCCTGCTGCTTGCTCACCTTGGCTTCATTTTGGGCGGTGTACAAAAACGTCGCCGTGTCAAAAACAAACCCGTTGATTTCGTCATCAAGGCGAGCGGTGTACGCGGAGAGATCAACGGTGACAGGGGCTATGGAAAATTGGTGCCGAATGCCGATGTCCAACTCTAAACTGACTTCGGGGATCAAATCGGGGTTACCGACGAAGTTGGTAAAGTAACCAAATCGTTCGGTAAAGGTTGGATTTTTGACGGATCTTCCGAGTGCAGCGCGCAGTTTTGTTCGGTCGCTTAGAAAATAAGCGGCGCTGCCCCGGGCGCTATATCCCTGTTCAAAATCCGAATTATCTTCTAGACGAACACTGATGGCTGCAGACCAGTCAGGTGTGTCCAAGCGGTATTCACCTCCAAGAGCCAGTTGCGAGACGGATTGCGATTGATTCGGGTCGCCGTAAATCGTCGCAAGGCCCGCCTGGGTGAAGTGATTGCGCTCATGCTCGATGAAACCGATGAGGGTCTGACCTTGTTGTTGACGGCTGAATTGATAATTGATCTGTCGTTTATTGCCATCCGCGAGGGTTTGTGACCCTGGATACGTCTGGTTGATATTTTTATCCCGATTGTAATTCACCGTGAGTTTCTGGGCGATGGGTTGATCAACCGATTCTAAAGTGAAGCCGCCGAGCCATTGCTGGTGATACGTTTCGAAATTGGCATCGATCGGTAGTCCTGTGGCGTAATAATCAACATCATCGAAATCATTGCGGTTCTTCTGGGACCTTATCGCTGCGGACCATTGCCAGTTTTTTGTCAGAGCACTCGTTGCTCGCAGAAAGAGCGCTTTTTGATCAGCGCCATCCCGTTCATCGCCTTGACGAGATACATTGAAGCCTTCGGTTTCCCAAAAACTTACACCACCTGCCCAGCGTATGGGTCCCAGATTAGAAGAAGCGGAGAGATTAATGTGTTGGCTGCCTTGCCCGCCCTGACTGAGTGAGAGATCAGTACTGGGTTCAGCGTAAGGCGATCGGGTCATGATATGAATAACACCAGCCACGGCATCGCTGCCCCAAAGTGCGCTCTCGGCGCCATAGACAACTTCGATACGATCAATATGGTGCACTGGGAATTGACTGAAATTGAATTCACTGCCCTGGCTGATATCGTTGGCTTCGATGCCATCGACGAGCACTAAAACATGGTTGGCTTCTCGCCCGCGCATTCTTACTTGAGTGAGGCCGCCTTGACCACTCTGCTGGCTTACGCTCACGCCAGGAAGTCCTTGGAGGAGGTCCCCAAGGGAGGCTGGGTTTTGTCTTAAGATTTGCTCTCTTGTGATGATCGCGATCCCGTTGCCAGTCCTCATTTGATCGGTAGGAACTCGGGAGGCTGTAATCGTCATCCGTTCTTCAATCGGATCGGCAGAGGTTTGATGCCAAGTCGATGACAGTAGCGTCAAAGCAACGAGGCAAAGGATGTGTAATTTTCGGAGGGATAACGGTTGTTGGGGTTGAAAATAAGACGCGATATAAAGTGCTGAAAACATCAGGTGCATACTCCTGCTCCCACCGAGCAATTGGAGGTAAGTTGAGCAAGCAGGCAAAGGATCATCGCTGAAACCGCCCGCCGCAGTTCATCGTTCATTGATATCAGGCCGGTCTCCGGGCTTGCGAGCGTCGTGTTGTCACGGTTGTTCTGCAACCTTCCCATGCGAATTTCACACAGTGGTAAAAAGCAGAACACCTCGCTTACCGTTGCGGGGGCAGCACCGGAATCGATCCATCGGATCTCACCGGTTTCCCGTTTCATTCTGACCATCGTGCGTTAGACGATCAAAACACCTGTTTGAATGAAGCGTGAAAAGACTATCTGCTTCGCTGGGCACAAGTCAATGAATCGATCATAATTCTTGGCGAGTGCCCTGCGGCAGTATCGCATTGCGCCAATGACTGATAAGGGCTGCAGACAGGGCAGCCTGCTTCGAAGGGGGTTTCCCAGAAATGCAAAAGGTGAGTCGACACCATTGCGTCAAGCCAGGGCGCCGCTGATGCTCTTGCGCGCATTGCTTTGGGGTTTTTGCTTGCCAATGCTCCCCCTATGTTGGCTTCAAGGCTGGTATTTTCGCAGGCGCACAGAGATGCTGACGTCACCCGATGACTTACCCTCTGGATCATCAGGCAACGAGACTTCCGATACCACCCTGAACATTCTGGGCCTTGGGGATAGCGTCATTCAGGGGGTGGGACTATGCTCCTTTGCGGACAGCGTTACTGCAAGGGTTAGCGCCGGGCTTGCCCAGTTCAGCCGTCGATCGACACGCTGGCGCGCGCTGGGTTCTCAGGGTGCAAAAGCACAGGACATCGTTGAAGTGCTCCAGCACGAAGACATCTCATCCCTTGACGTTGCTATTATTTCGGTGGGCGTCAATGACGTGACTGGATTGACTTCACTCTTGCAATGGCAGAGCGCTGTTTTTCAAATTGTCAGTCGGTTGCGCGCCCGGGGTTCGGTAAAGATCATCATTCTTGGGTTGCCGCCGATGCACCGATTTGATCGCTTGCCCCAGCCCTTGAGAGGTGTCCTGGGGATTCGGGCGCAAATGCTTGACCTGGTTTTAGAACGCTCCTTGGCGGGTTTGCCCTTTGCCGAGCACGTGTCGCTCGATGCTTTGGATCCAAAGCGCGGCATGGCATCTGATGGATTTCATCCCTCGCCCGCGGGCCACCAGGCGATCGCCGCGCTTGTCATCTCGAGCGCTGATCATTTGCTGAATCAGACTGATGTCGAGGATTGAGCGAAAATCCCAATCCCGCTGAGTCTAAAAAGCCATGCTGCTGTAGGTTGTGCGAC
>CAJYBS010000301.1 GCA_913064795.1 uncultured Gammaproteobacteria bacterium | reverse complement strand
GCGTAAGAAAAGTACTCAGTGATCTCGACCCCATCGCTGCTTACAGACAAGGGTGTTGGCAACTCAATATAATGAACGCCGGACTCGTATTGCGCACTAACGCCCAAACTCAAGCCAATCAACGCAACACACGCACACCGCCTAAACCAATTTAGATTTGCTCCTAAAACTGAGGTCATCTCGTTTCTCCACATTGAAGTCAACACCATCCGCATCGTTGGCTCAGGGTCGCAATCCCGCTAGGTAGGATGCAACCGCTGCAATTTCTTGATCACTCAAATCCATGGCCGACAATCTCATCATTTGACTGTCCCCATCATTTGCCCGCTCACCGGAGCGAAAAGCCCGTAACTGGGTCTCTGTATACTCTGCCCATTGGCCAGCAAGCATTGGGAAGGAGGCGAGACCGTTACCTTGGCCCGTTGGTGAATGACAAGCAGTGCAGGCTGCAACGGACTTTCGAGCGATGCCAGCTCGATAGATAGACTCTCCAAGTGCCGCAAGCTCAGGGTCAGCAGCACTGGTTGCCGCGGGTTGTGCCTCATAAAACGCCGACAGGTCAGCAAGATCCTGTTCGCTCATTCCGTCAAGGATTCCTGTCATCAACACCGCACTGCGCTCTCCCGATTGAATTTCAACCAGCTGCTTGTAAAGGTATGACGCATTTTGTCCCGCGATGTTTGGGAAACTACCCACGAGGCTATTGCCGTCTGTACCGTGACAGGCAACGCACGTTCCAGTTAAGGCCTCTCCCCGGTTCGCATCCCCATCGGCGAACGCAATCGGCGCAAAAACCAGCCAACAAATACTCAAAAATAATCTATACATGAACCACCCTAGTTAACCCTTTCCAGCTTATTTCGCTGTTTGAAGCGCCAAAGATAAAACCTCTAGACGATCTTCATCAGACTGTGCTCCGGCGAATGCGCTATTATAGCTAAAACCACTTAGAGTGACAGTTCGGGACAACGATATTCTTCATGCAACAGTTCGACTATCAATCGGCTGGATTTTTAACCAGCGCCACGCGGCTCAAGGAATGCCCTGCAGATGAGGGACAGGAAGTCGCTTTCTGTGGTCGTTCAAATGCAGGGAAATCGAGCGCCATTAATGCGCTGACCCGGCAAAAAAAACTTGCCCGGACGAGTAAAACCCCCGGGCGAACCCAACTAATCAATTTTTTTGCCCTCGGCGAACAGTGTCGGCTGGTTGATTTACCCGGTTATGGCTATGCCAAAGTACCGATTTCGCTTAAACAGTATTGGCAAACCCATCTCGACGAATATTTTCGAGGGAGAAAAAGCCTTAAAGGTATTGTACTGGTTGCTGATATTCGCCATGCCCTGAAACCTTTCGACGAAATGATGGTGACTTGGTCGCAAAGCGCTTCTTTGCCCATTCACATTCTTTTAACCAAATCAGACAAGCTCAAGCGCGGACCCCAACAAAGCATTTTATTGAGATTGAAACGGGACCTTCCAGATCACGCCAGCGTGCAAACTTTTTCGTCCAATAGTGGAGAGGGCATTGACGCCTTAAAATCGACGCTCGATCGCTGGTTTGCGAATCCCTGATTTGCGCCACTTTCGTAAAAAACCTAAAGGTCAAAAAAACCAATCATTAAAAAAACCCCCTATCTAACTCCCTCCCATTAATCACCCTCATATTAAACACCTTCCAAAAAAAACCCCACCCTCTGACAACGCCAGAGGTGGGGCCGAGACTTCGGTAAAATGGGGGAAAACCGAAGCTTCTGTCGAAACATTTATATAAACACTCAGGATGGGGCTTCTATAAAAAAGGCACTCACTAAGGTGTCTATCAAAACGTACGTACAGATCTTCAGACCTTGGGCATCCAGATAAGTTCCATTCATTTCGAAAATTAAACCTTAAACGGATTAATGCGCACCCTCCCAGTTTGAGGCAACCCCGACTTCGACTTCTAAGGGGATCTTAAGAGACGCAGCGCCTGACATTAATTCGACGACAGCCTCTTGGACGTCAGCGATGCTGTTATCTTCGACTTCAAGAACCAGCTCATCGTGAACCTGCATAATCAAAATTGCCCTCGAATTCGATTCAGTCAACCAGTTTTGTACATCGATCATCGCTCGTTTAATGATATCCGCCGCCGTCCCCTGCATCGGTGCATTGATCGCTGTTCTCTCGGCGGCCTGACGCATTTGGAAATTCGACGACTGGATCTCTGGTAGATACAAGCGTCGACCAAACCAAGTTTCAACATAGCCTTGATCCGCGGCCTGGGCACGAATCTCCTGCATGTAGGCCTGAACACCCGGGTATCGCTCAAAATAGAGGTCCATGTACGTCTGGGCATCTGCCCTTTGAATACCGAGCTGCTTTGCTAATCCAAAGGCCGACATCCCATAGATCAATCCAAAATTAATTGCTTTGGCACTACGCCGTTGGTCGATCGATACCAAGTCTAAAGGCACGCCAAAAACTTCTGATGCCGTCGCGCGATGGATATCGAGCCCTTGATTGAAGGCTTCGGTCAAGCCGATATCACCCGACAAATGCGCCATAATTCTCAGCTCAATTTGAGAGTAATCCGCGGCCATCAGGCTTTTGCCTGGCGGGGCTACAAATGCTTTTCTCACCCGACGACCCTCTTCAGTGCGGATGGGGATATTCTGCAGATTTGGATCGGTGCTTGATAAGCGGCCCGTGGCTGCGACCGCTTGATGATAAGAGGTATGTAACCGGCCGCTCACTCCGGAAATCTGTTTTGGCAACTGATCCGTGTAGGTAGACTTCAATTTGTTAAGCCCGCGATGGTTCATCACGACTTTCGGCAAAGGGTAATCAAGGGCGAGTTCCTGAAGCACGCTTTCGTTGGTCGACGGCTGCCCTTTAGGGGTCTTCTTCAATACCGGTAGGCTCAACTTCTCAAACAAAATCCCTTGAAGCTGTTTTGGAGAACTCAGATTGAAGGCTTCTCCGGCAAGTTCGTGGGCTTGCTCGGTTAGTTCTGCCAGTTTCAGCCCCAACTCTTGCGATTGCTGATCTAGCATTGCACTGTCTAAGTACACCCCATTGCGCTCGATGCTTGAGAGAATGCGCACCAATGGCAATTCTAATTCTTGGTAAACCGAACACAGTCTGTTTTCGCCCTTAAGCTGGGACCACAAGATCTCATGCAATTGTAAGGTTACATCAGCATCTTCAGCCGCGTAGTGACCAGCAGACGCTAAATCAATTTCGTTGAAGGTCTTCTGTTTCACCCCTTTACCAGCAACCTCCTCAAACTTGACGGTTTTTCGATTAAGATAATGCCGTGCTAGATCGTCCATATTGTGGCGGGTTGCAACACTGTTCAGCACGTAGGATTCAAGCATCGTGTCGGCAATATTCGCCGAAATTGTGATCCCTTCGCGGGCGAGGACGCTGATATCAAATTTTAGGTTCTGACCGATCACAACCTTGTTGGGGTCATTTAAAAATGGCGACAGACGACTCAAAACCGAACTTCGATCGAGCTGCGTCGGCGCACCTTCATAATCATGGCTAAAAGGAATGTAAGCTGCCACCCCAGGTTCGGTGCATACAGAGACTCCCACAATTTCAGCGGTCATGTAATCAAGTCCCGTCGTTTCCGTATCGAAAGCGAATTGCTCCGCTTGCTGCAAACGGTCAAGCCAAACCTGAAAGTCGGATTCTGTTAGGACCAGGTCGTAATCTATTTCTGGCGCATCTGCCACCGCGACCTGAGGTCCTGCCAGCTGGTCTAAGCAAGTCCTCAGCTCACACTCTTCAAGCGACGCTCGCA
>CAJYBS010000300.1 GCA_913064795.1 uncultured Gammaproteobacteria bacterium | reverse complement strand
GGGAGGCGCCCGAAATCAAACAGCTCTCCGTTGCTGCGGGTTTCAACTCGATCGGTACTCAGTCCTCCGGTGGCGCTGGCAAGGTTTTAGCGGATTGGATCAAACAGGGAAGACCGCCTATGGATCTTTGGGACGTCGATATTCGCCGAACGTTCCCCTTCCAAAATAGCGACCACTTCTTATTTGATCGAACTCACGAATCGTTAGGCCTACTCTACGATCTACACTGGCCCGACAGGCAGTTTAAGACCGCTCGAAATCAGCGCCTCAGTCCCTTGCATTCATCCCTTATCGCAAACGGCGCGCTGATGGGTGAGGTCGCAGGCTATGAGCGTCCCTTGGTGTATCAAGGGAAGGACGAATCCTTTGCGGGTATCTACACCTATGGTCGACCCATTTGGTTCGATGCCTGCCAGCGGGAATGCGACGCAATTCGTGGAACCGTGGCGCTTTTTGACCAATCGAGCTATCCAATTTATGCGCTCTCCGGGGCGTCAGCCTTAACGTGTTTGCAGTGGATCTGTGGGCGAGACATGGATATTGAGATCAATCAGGTCGTCTACACTCAGCTGCTCAATGACGCAGGTGGGATCGAGGCGGACGTCACCATCCTTCGCTCAGCTGCCAATGAGTTTTTAATCACCGGGGGCTGCGCGACTGCGAGGCGGGATGCGTACTTTTTGAAGACCCACGCCGAGGCCTATGACTGTAACCTCCTTCACAGAGAGGAGCTTTGCACCTTGGGACTTATGGGCCCACAGTCAAAAAACCTACTGCGCTTAATGACCGATGATCAAAGTTGCGCCGCGTTGCCTTTCTACCGCAGCATGACGACAGACGTTGACGGCACAACCCTTCGAATTAATCGCCTGAGCTATGTTGGAGAACTGGGCTTTGAATTGGTGGTTGATCGCACCGATGCTGTCGACCTTTTCAAGCATATCCAGACCCTAGGAGAGCCCTTCGGACTTGCTCTGGCTGGGTTTTATGCGATGAATAGCTGCCGAATGGAAAAAGGTTATCGACATTGGGGTGATGACCTAACGGACCAAACAACGCCATTTGAGGCCGGCCTGAAGTTTTGTGTTGATCTCGACAAGCCCGATTTCATTGCCAAGTCTGCGCTGCAGGCTCTCCCTAAAATACCGCAGAAAAGACTGGTCAATGTGGCCATCGTAAGCGATTGCGCGCCGCATATGATTCATGACGAGCCTATTTTCTGTAATGGTCAACAGGTGGGCCTCACCACCTCTGCAGCCTGGGGGCATCGCATTGGGCGGAGTCTTGCGGTTGCCAGCATTGCTCACTCAGGCGGTGTATCAAAACCTTGGCTTCAAGAAAACAGGTTTGAGGTCGAGGTCGCCGGCCAGCGCTATCCGGTTGAGATTCAGTTTGATGCATTCTACGATCCCTCTACAACACGGCCTCGTAGCTAGCTTCTCCCAGGAACCCCCAGTACACTTTAAAGAAAAGGACCGCTTTTATGCCTAGAGTTCGACTTGTTCCAGATCAGGAGCTACCCCCTGAGACCTTACAACAGGTCACCGCAATGGAGGCAGCCGGGCAGGATACCGCGTTGACCCGAGGACTGGCTAACGCGCCAGAATTCTTCAAAAAATATTTCTCTTTTTATCTACCTGCTAGGCAAGGTCATAGCCTTGATGAAGCGCTCATTGAATTGGTACGGCTTAAGGTGGCCAGGCTCAACGATTGTTTTACCTGACTGAATGCTCGGCTTCTGCAGGTTGCAGAAGGAGAAACCCCCAAGCTAACCGAGGCAAAAATTGCTGAACTCGATTCCGACCAAAATCAGTTCTCAGAGCAAGAAGTACTCGCGCTCGACTACGCCGAAAAACTCGCGCACAGCCATCACTCAATGGATGATGCCTATTTCGACCGGCTTAGAACCGTCTTTAATGATGAGCAAATTGTCGAATTGGGTATGCTCATTGGGCAATTTATCGGATTCGGTCGCTTACTTGCCGCACTCGATCTTGAGCCCAAAACCTGTCCGGTCCCCAATGCTGATTGATCCGGCTGGGTTCAGGGGGTGATCCGTTAAATGGTCTATCAACTGCGACAGTATCACATTCACGCCGGCCAAATGGGTCAATGGCTCGAGCTTTTCCATGAGCACATCAAGCCGCTGCATGAGCGATTGGGGATTCCGATCATCGGAGCTTGGCAGAGCAGCGACCAAGCCTCTTTCATTTGGATTAGGGGTTTTGACAATGCTTCGGTGATCTCGAGCACCGAGGCCGCTTATTTTGCGGCGCCCGAACGGAAAGCCCTGGGTGATTTGCCGCAAAAGCTGATCGCCTCGATGACAATCACCGTCATGACCGATGGCCTCCAAAACGATCGCCCAAACTAGTCCCAGGATTCAATCCTCTGCAATCAATACTCAATGGGTACCGCGCCAAGCACCGAGTTTTAGCCCCAAAGCAATCAGCACACCGAAAAGCACCATTCCGATGGCACCCGAGGTAAAGATGACTTGCAGCGTTCCCCCAAAGACTTGAACCCATATCCCCGCCACGCCGACTGAGACAATGAATCGCAGGACCGTTGCAACGATCGGCCAGGTCATTGCAGCGGCACCCTGGCTAGCAAAATAGAGGACCAAGCCGATACCCAAAAACGCATAGGCAGGACCCACAGTTTGGATATAGTCCTTGGCCGCCTGAAAGGTCTCGGCATCCTCTGTGAAAGCGGGTATCCACGCGCCTGGAAAGATCGCCAAGATTAGGCCCACGCCACCGGCAATACAGCCCGCCCAAATGCTGCCAATCCAACCGGCAGATTCCGCCCGCCTGATATTGCCTGACCCCATACTTGTTCCTACGATCGTTGTCAGGGCTGTCCCCATAGAGAAAACAATTGGAATCATTAAAAACTCGATTCGGGTGCCAATCCCATAGCCTGCAAGCGCTGCCGCACCGAACTGTCCCACCAACGCGGTCAGGCCAAGAATCGTTGCCACTGTAAAGATTGGCGACAAGCTCGCAGGCCGCGCTACTTTTAAAATTTCTTCAAACAGGGATCGGCTCAGCTGACATTGAAAGCGCCTTAACTTGGCGGGTGTCGAGGAACCCAACAACCGGATTAGAAATAACATCGACATCAGACTGGCAACGCAAATGGTCGAGACCGCGGCACCCATCAACCCAAGCTGGGGCAGGCCAAACCAACCTAAAATCAAGCCGCCAGAGAGTGGGATCTGAATCGCGGCACCTAAAATCATGATCATGGCTGAAAACCCCATCAACCCCATGCCCCGAAACACGGCGCCCAAACCACTGGAGAGCCAGACCGAGGCACCCCCCAAGAACAATACCCAGCAGTAGTCAGCCGCAAGGTCCAGCAGCTGCGCCTCTCCGCCAAGAAGCGCGAGCAAGCTTCGTCCGCCAACCGCAAACAGGATAAGAAAAGTCAGTGCACCCATTAACGCAATGAACAAGGCATGCCAGATCAGCTGCTCGGCTTTATCTGTTTGGCCAGCGCCCAAAGATCGCGCAATGGAGGCAGAAATTGCCCCGCCAAGAGCGCCGCCGGACATCGTTTGCATCAGCATCAATAACGGGAAAACCAACGCCATGGCCGCTAGCGCTGACGTCCCAAGTTGGCCAATAAACCAAACTTCAGCAAGGGTGACTGAAGATTGGACCGCGAACGCCAAAGTACTGGGCGCGGTCAGCTTAAGGAGTACACCATTGAGCGGCGCTTCAAGCAGCCAGCGCGTTCGATCATCCATTGTGGTTCCTTTTACTTATTTGAAAACGGCTTATCTGAA
>CAJYBS010000299.1 GCA_913064795.1 uncultured Gammaproteobacteria bacterium | reverse complement strand
ACATCCCTCTGAAGTACTTATTAACCGCCATCGCCAGCCCAAATGGAATGCCAATAATCATCGCAACCGTGAACCCAAGGAAAACTCGGCCTGTACTCAGGTACCAACTCTGCCAATAACCCGGCCATTGGCCCACCTCCATCCAGCTAACCGCAACCGCTGTCGGTGGGGCGATTTTCCCGATAAACGGAACCATCACTCCAAACCAAGATTTAAATTGCGACCCTATCTCCCACAAGACCACGAACGCGAGAATTGCGATGACCCCACGTCTAAACGTCTGATCTCGGAACAACCGGACCAATGCTGGCGTTTTTGCTTTCTTATCTACCATTCTAAAATCTCTGTTATCGGTATTCGATTATCGTTCGTTAAGGGCTTAAGCCAGTTCGCGCTCGCCGGCTTCAAATGCCTTAACAGCCTCTTCATGAACTGCCTCTTTCGTTTCTTCAACCAGAACCCGGAATTCTTCTGATGACAAGAGCCGATAGTCGCGTGGACGAGAAATCTTCACATCCACGATCTTCTTTGTTTTAGCGGGTCGGGTCGTCATAACGATGACGCGGTCGCCGAGGAAGATGGCTTCTTCAAGATCATGCGTTATAAAAAAGATGGTGACCTTGGTCCGATCGTATACCTCGAGAAGCGATTCATGCATTATGGATTTAGTTAACGCGTCCATTGCTCGATACGGCTCATCCAACAAGAGCACTTTGGGATCATTGATCAGTGCCCGCACAATTTCTGCACGTCGCGCCATCCCGGAGGACACTTCGCCTGGGTACTTGTCTGCGACACCCGACAAACCCGCCTCATCCAACATATGAATCGCTTTTTCGCGAGCCTCATTTTTTCCCAAAACACCTTGAACAACGGGCCCGTAGGCAACATTCTCAGCGAGGGTTTTCCAGGGAAATAGCGCACCGTTTTGAAAAACAACGACCCGATCTGCGCCCTGATCTGCCAAGGGCTTGGAAGGACCGCAAAGCATCTCACCATCAAGATCAATTTGACCTTCCGAAATTGAATGAAACCCGGCGATTGCGTTTAGCAACGTTGTTTTGCCGCATCCAGACGGTCCTACAATCATACAAACTTCGCCCCCGGCGATCTCTAACGAACAATCATCGACCGCTCGCACATTCACGCCGCCAGGATCATAAACCTTACTGACATTGCGGATACTAATCGCACCTCGAGAATTACCTGAATGACTATTTGGGTTTGCGGTCATTACACACCTCCCTGGCCGAGGGCTTTTTGTCGGTATTGCATCATTCGGTTACCCGCGACTCTCACCATCGCTGAGGTCGTCCACCCTACAAAACCCAATGTCAGCATTGCCATCACCATCGTTGTGTACTTGTTGACCATGTATGAATCCATGATCATATAACCTAGGCCATAGTCACCAGAAATCATCTCTGCCGCCACTAAAGAGAACCATGCGACGCCGATGCTAATTTGCAGTCCCGTAAAAATAAACGGCAGCGCGCCGGGCACGACAACATGGAAAAATACGTGGTGCTTCTTTGAGCCCAAACAGCCTGCTGCTCTGAAATAAGACTCGTCAATCGATTCGACGCCGAGCATCGTATTTAATGCGGTTACAAAAAAAGATGCGAGTGTCGCGAGGTAAATAATGGGCGTCTCAAAACCGGCAAACATCACAATTGCGAGAGGCACCCAAGCCAAAATTGGAATCGGCCTTAGCGTTTCGAGCACGGGAAAGGTGTAGTCTTTGAACTTTTGCGACCATCCCATAAAGAGCCCCAAGGGAACTCCCAGTCCTGTCGCTAACGCGAATGCGATACCAATTCGCCTACAACTTACCCAGATATTTCGATAGTAATCTTCGGTAAATAATGAGGTACCCCAGATAGGATCTCTACTGACCCACTCTGTAACCACCTCAACTGGGCCCGGAATCTTGTAGAACGGAAAAAGTTTCCAGTATTCATTGAATAAAAAATAAATTCCGAGCCATAAACCAATACCAATAAAAGCGAGATACGGCATGGGCGTACGAAGTGCCCGCGCCGATCTCAGCAACATCAACCTAAAGCCCGAAGGTGCTACACCGCCAACGCTCTGATTACTCATTTACCTCTCTTCCTTCAGTTGACTCTGCTGTTCCGAATCGGGATTCAAGTGCATCCGACTGGACAGCAAACTGTCGATAAAATTTGGTTTGTCGTCCAAGCGTTCGCTGGACAGAGGTACCGCTTCAAGAAACTGATAGCGGGCGAGGTTGTCTCGCCCGCTATCCGATTCAAACTGCTGGCCTGATGGCCTTAGTTTTTACTGATACGCGGAATCTGGCTGCTCACCCACAAAACCTATAGGTGCACTCAGACCACGCGAGTCAAGCACTTCTTGAGCCACTTGATCCATCATCGCCTCAGGACGCAAAGTCGCGCTTGGCACCACTTTTCGACCATGGAGGAACTTCGTGGCCGCGGAAACCAGCTGCTTAGCGGTGTCATCAAACACAAAACGAAGCGTCAGTTTCTCTTCGCCGCCACCGATTGAAGCAGGATTCTTGCCATACAGAGATGCCCATAACACTCGACGATCCATACCCTCTGTCTGATCATCCGCCATCTGAGAAATTGCGGTGGCATTACCTAGATCTTTCATGAACAACTGCGCATCAAGCTCTGCTTCCAGCCAACCACGATGCACATCAGGGCGATCTCGGATAATTTCATACAGCATCGCTAAAAACCCAGCGTCTCCGCCTTCCACACCATCGAAGCTCTCACCCGATGCCGCACGTCTTGCGAGTCCAGAGAGTTGAATTTTTGAAGCTGTTGGCTCCCAGATAACTGCCGCGTCAAGCTTGTTGTTCTTGAAGCTTGAGGTAATCACCTCAATGTTCATATTGAGGTACTTAGCGGGAGTCACGCCTGCTTGCTCAAATGCCCAACGTGCAAAACGGTCAGTACATGCGCCATGCGGTGCGGCCACCAACTTGCCGTCCATCCACTTAACCGCTTCCATGCCGTTCGCAAATTCAGGCGCATCGTTCTTAACCAAGAACACATTACATTGTTGGCGAGAGGTGCCGAGCACTGCAATCATACGAATATCGACTTTGTCTTCTTTGGTCGTCGATACGATTGCAGGCATATCACCCATGTAGCCCAGATGATTTTTTTCACCGAGCATCTTGCCAACAATAACCGACCCCTGAAGACCGATTTCAAATTTCACATCTGATCCTGCCGGGAGATACTTCTTCCACGACTGCTGCCCGTTAATGACAACGCCAGACCATGACTCGGTGTAGTACGGCTGATAACCTACGACCAGATCGATTGCCTCGCCCGGCTTACCAAATCCCACTTCTGCCATTGCAGGCTGAATCGCGCCCGCGGCCAGCATGGACATACCAACTCCGGCAGCTAAAATGGGCTTTTTAAACTTACGCATAACTCCTCCCGTTTTGTTAATTCCTTTTTCTATTTCGTTCGCTACGCCCGTTCAACCCAAATGGGGTAACAGTTGTATCTATAGCGAGTACTCAGTTCACCGCACCTCAAGTGATTTGTAAAGTTCTTTAGGTAGATTACTTGATTGATTCTTTCTATTAATTCAAAGAATCAAACATTTTTCTGGCCCAAAAACGACTAAACTGAATTGACGGTATGTCAACACACGCCTATCGCGCTGATGAATTTATAACGCGATTGAATCAGGCCAAACCGAGTTACGCTCTAATTTAAGAGCAATCTGGACTCAAGACGCCTTCTTGTCTTGGCCTGGAACCAGCGCCATATCAGCGAAGTGGC
>CAJYBS010000298.1 GCA_913064795.1 uncultured Gammaproteobacteria bacterium | reverse complement strand
GAGGCGGCGGCGGATACAGATACCAAGGTCCTGGTCCTCACGGGTGCCGGCAGAGCCTTTAGCTCGGGCGCTGATCTGAAATCAATGGGAACCCAGAGTGCACCGCCCAAACACGGTCTGGCTGGATTGCTCGATTCGATTATCGAATTTCCTAAGCCTTTTTTAATCGCGGCAAACGGTTTAGGCGTTGGAATTGGCTGCACGATTCTGGGTTTAGCCGATATGGCTTTTGCTGCGGATTCCGCCCGTTTCAAGTGCCCCTTCTCGGCCCTTGGGCTCACCGCAGAAGCGGCGAGCACGGTGACCTTCCCTGGTTTGATTGGCCACCAAAAAGCGAGTTGGATTTTGCTGGCCTCGGAATGGGTGAGCGCCGAAGAAGCCAAAGATGCGGGTCTGATTTTGGCGCAGTTTCCTTTGGAACGCTTGATGGATGAGGTTATGGGCCGGGCGCAGACCCTCGCGCAATTGCCACTGGCGTCGCTCATTCAAACCAAAGCGCTGATGATGCGGTCAGTGAAGGTAGATCGAAAAGCCGCCGTCTTGGCGGAGAATGAGGGCTTGGATCGTCTTGCAGGTGGCGCCGCAAACCGTGAGGCAGTGAAGGCGTTTGTTGAAAAGCGCAGCCCTGACTTTTCAGGGCTCTAATCGTGCTGCTCCGAGAGGTACAAGAGAGCGGTCAGTCCGTTGGCTGCTTTCGGGGACAGGGTTACAATGCCCTAGGGGATAGTACTTGAGCATCTCGAGGGGTTAATAGTGATGAACCCGAGTCCCGTGGAAACCAGCCGATGGAGGATCATGAGTCATGTTGGGATTTGATCCATCCACTGCATTGATTACCGGGGCCTCCTCAGGGATCGGCGAGGCCCTGGCTTATGCTTTGGCTGACCGCGGCCTTGACTTGGTCATCACAGCGCGAAGAGCTGAACGATTGGCAGCCGTCAAAGAAAACCTAGAAGGCCGGGTAAAAGTTGTCACCATCCCGTGTGATTTAACGGCGACCGGCGGCCTTGAGCATTTGATCAAGACCTTGGACGAGGCCGACACGCCCATTGATATGCTGGTGAATTGCGCGGGTTTGGCGCCCCATATTGATTTTTTGAATGCCGATGATTCGTCTCAGCAAGATCTCATCGCGTTGAATGTGACTGCGCCAACTCGCTTGATCAGCCACCTTTTACCTCCTATGCGGGCACGAGGCTTTGGCAGTGTGCTCAATGTCTGTTCCGTTGCAGCCTTTCATCCGGTACCGAGCATGGCGCAGTACGGGGCGAGTAAGGCCTATCTGTTATCTTTAACCGAGGCGCTCAGTGAAGAGCTCAAGGGTACTGGGGTGACTGTTTGCGCGCTTTGTCCTGGGGTGACGAAGACTGAGAGTGCCATGACCGAAATTGTTGAGGCTTTACCAGAAGCCATGGTGTTAGCGCCGGCAGCGGTTGCTGAAGCTGGGCTTAATGCGCTTGATTCTGGAGAGGTGGTTTGCGTTCCAGGTCGATTGAATCAAGCCGCGGTGACTGCCGCTCAATTTCAGCCCCGGTGGCTTGTGCGGTCTTTGGGCGGTTTAATGGCTAAATTTAGAACTGAATCCGTTGCCACCCCAAGCCATCGAAAAGACTCAGCCAAACAGTAAACGCGGCCTTCAGCTAATGGATGCCAAATCAGGAGGTCGAATTTGGAACTTCGCTCAGATCCCAGCACGATTGATGCATCATGGTTAACTCAGGTCCTCCAGAACCGATATCCAGGGGGATCGGTTGATCAAGTCGATTCAGCCTCCATTGGAACCGGTCAGGTTGGCGAGAACGTCCGGTTTTCATTGCGTGGCCAAGGGATACCTGAGTCGGTGGTTGGCAAGTTTCCGTCGCTCGATCCGGTCAGCAAACAAACGGGAATTCTGCAAAGAAATTACGTGCGCGAGGTCTTTTTTTATCAGGCGCTGCAGTCGGAAGTGAAGATTCAGACCCCGGTCATCCACCATGCGGCGATCGATCCAGAGACGCATGAGTTTGTTCTGATTATGGAAGATCTTGCTCCTGGACAGCAGGGTGATCAGCTCGCGGGCTGCTCGGTAGATCAGGCCGCGCTTGCCTTAGAACAATTGGCGCACCTGCAGGGTCCGAAATGGGGTGATGAGGCGTTAGCGCGGCATGATCTGTTGATGGGCGCCGGCGCTACCGACGGTGCAAGCCTCCTGACGGAGCTTTATCAAAACTTAATGCCAGGCTATCTTGCGCGGTATCAAGATACCTTGTCCCCTCTTGAGGTGACTGCGACAGAGGGGCTGCTTGAGAGACTCCCTAGCTATCAAAGTCTTTATGCCAATGAGCCCCCGGTATTGATTCATGTTGATTACCGTTTGGACAATATGATGTTTGGCGGGCCTTATCCGCTGACCGTTGTGGATTGGCAGTCGTTGTCAATGGGCTGTCCCCTAAACGATGTCAGCTATTTTTTGGGGACATCGCTGCTCACGATTGATCGCCAAAAGGAAGAGCGTGCACTGATACGACATTACTTGGAGGTTTTAGGCAGTTACAAGGTCGATCTGAAGTTTGACCAGGCGTTTGACTACTACCGAAATTATGCACCGGCGGGCATGATCATGGCGTTGATTGCGTCCATGATTGTTGGTGAAACCGATCGTGGTAATGACATGTTTATGGCGATGGCCCAGCGCAGTATTGCCATGAGCCGAGACCTAGATGTGCTTGCTTAGTTGAGCCCGGGGGCGAGCGCGGGGTTTGCGGGCAAATGGTCAAACCGTGAGGCATCTCGTTGCTCCCCATAGGCCTTGACAATAGGCTCAAGCTCAAGGGGCGATGCGCCGTGCAGAATGACGCCGTCGGCACCCAGGTCAAATTGGTGGTTAATGGCTTTCACGCAATCATCTGGCGTTCCATAAGCGGCCGGTGCTAGCCACTCCTCTGGAATTAAATTCTCAACGATCTCTAGTTCCTCGGTGGTGCCTGTTTGGTCCAAAGCGCCTTGAAAATTTCGAACCAGATCATGTGCCCTAAAGGCCTCTAAGACCCCAGGATCCCATCGGTTGGTCGATACCATCAGGTCACCATAGGCTTGAAGATAGGTGGCCATTCGTCCGACGCGTTTCTTCAGTTGTAGTGCTCTGGGTAAGTGATCACCGATCGTTGCTAAACAAGACCAGACTCTCACCGAGGCGGGGTCGCGACCGGCATCCACGGCGGCTTGCTTGACTGTGTCCACCGCGCGCTGGGTTGTTTCGTCGGTGAAAAAAGTGTGCAGCACGACGGCATCGAAAGCGCGCCCACCCAATGCCAGTGAGTTCGGGCCAAAGGCGGTCAGAGTTAACGGAATATGCTCTGAAAAATTCGGGTCAAGGCGAAGCGCGGGCCAGCTTCCAGCGGCGCCGCTATGCCCGATCACGGTTTTGCCGTGATGAAGTTGTCGCATGAGCCCGGCGAAATCCTCCATCGCCGCTGTGGTAATCGATGGCAGTCCAAAGGCTTTGAAAACCGGTTCGATGCCGCGCCCTAAACCCAATGAAAATCGACCACCAGTCAAGAAGTGCATTGTGCTGGCAAAGGCAGCGGTGACGATAGGGTGCCGGGTATTTTGATTGGTTGCAGCGGTGGCGATTCCGATGCGATTAGACACTGCCCCGACCGCGCCCGAGAGCGTTGCGATTTCTTTGATGTTGAATCGTTCAGAAATGAAACAGGCGCCTAGGCCCATGGCCTCTGCGGTTGCGACTTCCTCGATAAGGTCTCGGGGAGATTGGGGCGCTCCTGCTAGGGTGTAAAAGCCAATTGCGTTCATGGC
>CAJYBS010000297.1 GCA_913064795.1 uncultured Gammaproteobacteria bacterium | reverse complement strand
ATTCTTGCCTCACCTCAACTCACCTCAAAGCTCGCTGGAGGTTTAAGCGCGGCAACTTGAATTCAAATTTTGTATGCGCGGGTGCGTGCACGAATCCTCCTTAAGGTTGCTAAAGCTCAGACGATGAATCGATGTTTGGGGCGCCGTCTTCGCTGAGTTCTGAGAGATCACGAATTACGAATTTCGTCCAAGTGAACAACCCCGTCCTCCAAATGGATCAACCGGTCAGCCCGATCCATAATTTTTTGATCGTGGGTTGAAAAGACAAAGGTCATGTTCATCTGCGCATTGAGGTCTCGCATCATATCGAGCAGTGCGATGCCTGTGGTCGAATCCAAATTTGCCGTGGGTTCATCGGCCAGAATAATATCGGGTTTGGAAGCCATCGCTCTGGCCACGGCAACGCGTTGCTGCTGTCCGCCCGAGAGTTGTGCCGGTCGCCGGTCGCCCAGTCCCTCAAGGCCGACCAATGCGAGCATCTCTTGAACCCGGGTTTTGCGATCTTTTTCATCGATGCCTTGCAGCAGCATGATGTACTCGATGTTCTCTTCCGCTGACAGCACAGGAATCAGGTTATAGGACTGAAAAATAAAACCGATATGATCACGGCGAAAATCAGATAGCTGCCTGCCGGACATGTTGGCGATGTTCGTGCCTGACAAAAAGACGTCGCCTGAATCCGGCTCATCAAGGCCTCCAATCAGTTGTAGCAGGGTGGTTTTGCCCGACCCCGATGGACCAATAATGGCTGTAAACTCACCCTCATCGATGTGGGTGCTGACGTTGGAGAGCGCGGTGACCTGGGTCTGTGCTTCACCGAACTTTCTGACGAGGTTTTTGGTTTCAATCACGGTTTTCATTGAGTTGATCCTAAAGAGCGCGTTGCAGTGCCTGACTGGGCACGATTCGGGAAGCGAATACAGCAGGGTAAATCGCCGCGGCGACGGTGAGTAGCGTGACATAGATCGGAAAGGCAACAAACTGATAGGCGCGGACCTCAGTGTGCATGTTGCCGTCTAAGAGCACGCCCGACATTTCCATACGTCCCATGGGAATACCATTTGATTCAAAATAAGACGAGGCAAGGTAGCCCAGCAGAACCCCAAAAGCGCAAGCCATCAAGGCGAGAAAAAAGGCTTCGAACAAGACCAAGGCAATGATTTGACGAGGCGTTGTGCCAATGGCTTTAGCGACCCCAAATTCGTAGATGCGTTCGTAAATCGACATGAACATCGAATTGATAACCCCGAGGGATGTCAGGATGAATAATACGGCGCCCACGATTGCAGAGGCGTAGCTGCTCATCTCAATCATGCCACCGATAGAAGGTTGTAGGTCGAGCCAGCCCAGTGCCTCGACATTGCCTTGGTTGAGACGCGCTAACGTCGGTAGGGCTTTGTTTTTTGCATCTTCGGGATCAACAAATTGAACCGCAATCTGATGCACACGCCCGTCCATCCCTAGAAGAGGTTGGGCTGCGCTGAGATTGATGAACGCGAGGGTTTGATCCATCTCCTCTGGCCCGAATTCAAAAAAACCGGTCACCCGAAATAGCTCCTGGGTGATCTCACCGGTGTCCACTTGTGCGGCGGTGATAATGATCCGATCACCTAGGGAGACTTCCAGTAGCTCCCCCATTAGTTTTCCGAGTAGGATTTCTCGCTTTGCGCCGGTTAAGTACTCGCCCTCATAGGTGGCCTCTTCGAGACGGCTGACTCCCAGTTCTGAAGTTGCATCAACCCCATAAATGAGACCGCCAGTGGTGTTGTACGGCGAGGCAATCATGCCCCCAATAATCACTCGTGGCGCGTGGCCCGCGACCCGTTCATCGGCGGCTAAGGCGGCGGTGATGGCGTCGGGATCGTTAAGGAAAAGCTCGGGTTCAAAGTTCTCCCGGAACCCTTTTTGATTCACCTGCGCCTCTCCCTCAAGCGTTTTGGTGATCCCGCCGACCATCACGTCGATCATGCCCAGCATGATGCCATCGACAAGAATAATCACCACCAGTGAACTGGTAATGAGCATGCAGGTTAAGAGGGTTCTGCGAGTATTTCGAAACAAATTGCGCCACGCTAGCTTGAAACTCAGCATCAGTGACTCCCCAACGCGACGCGGGGCAGTATGCGCGCGGCTCTCAATCCTGGAGGAAGGCTGATCAGTGCTGCAGTCAGCAGCATAAAGCCCATGGGCATGAATACGACATAGGCAGAGAGGTCCCCCTTCATGGTGTCAAAAACAACTCCGCCCATGTCCACCGAGATATCGAGTTTTATGCCAACTTCGGTAAACCACACAATCACCGGAAGAATGAGCGCGAGGCCCACACTGATGCTGATGCTTGCGAGCATCACCGTCTCAATAAAAATGAGTTTGACAAGCTCTGACGGACGACAACCGATTGATTTCAAGACACCAAACTCCTTGGTTCGCTCAAGCACCGACATCAATACGGTATTTAGAACACCGATAAATACGATGAACACAATCAATGCCATCGTAAAATAATTACCTTGTTTGTCGGATTGCATGGTTCGGTAAAAAGTCGCTTCAATCTGCTGCCAGGGTGAGACCTTCAGGCTGGGCATCAAACTTTGCAGTGCGACCGCCAGTTCTTCGTTATCGTGCTTGTTGCGCGCAAGTAAGGCAAATTCGTGAACCTCATCACCAATCGATAGAAACTCCTGGGCAACGGTGAGCGGCAGAAAGACGCCGAGTCGATCGAACGAGGTGGTGTTACCAATAATGGCGGTGATGATGAAGATATCGTTCGCAATTGATCCATCGGCACCTGAGGAAATCAGAACGATTTCGTCCCCAACATCCAATCGCAATGAATTGGCCAGTCCCCGACCAATCATTGCGGGAAAGTAACCATCGGCATTGGGTTGGGCGCTAAAATACTGCCCTGCACTGACTTTTTGTAATATTCGAGTCACGGTGGGCTCAAGCTCCGGGTCGATTCCGAAGATTTGAGCGATGGAGGTCTTGTTGCCGCCATAGGCCAGCGCGGAGGAATAGACTCTCGGTGCCCACCCGGTGACGTCTTCATGATTTTTGAGCGTCGTCTCAACGACTGCTGGATTCTCGATGGTCTTATGGATCTTGGGCCGCTTCGCATAATCGTCTTTGTGCACTTGTATGTGCCCAGTGTGATCCAGCGTGAAGATATCCACCACATTGGACCAACTGCCCTCAAGCAAGGACATTGAGAACACGAAGAGCATATAGCCCCCTGCCATGCTGAGGGCTGTCAACAAACTCCTACGCCTCTGCCGCAAGATGTTTCTGTAGGCTAATTTCAGGGTGAGCATGGCTAAAATCTTGATTTAAGGTTGCGCATCGAGAACGTCTGCTCTGTGATGCCGGGTGGGTCGAAGACGATTTCATCATAGATGACCCGTGTTCTGTGTCCGGGTTTGTTCAGCGGCTCAATCTCAAGGATGGACGGCATGAGCCGACCTCCAATTTCTTTGGGCGCACTGAAAGTCATGACGCGGATTTTTTCGCCTTGATCGTCAAAAAAACTTTGCGAAAGGGGTAATAAGGGCGACTTTGAGACGACGTAGTCAATACTCCCCCAGACCGTCACGGTTTGCTCCTTGGGCGTCAAGGTGAAGCGGTACTGGTCATCGGTCTCAGTCATTTGGATGTCGTAGGCATCAATCAGTTGAGTCTCTTTTACGAGGTCGTCATTGGTGAAGTCGCTGCCCATCCACGATCCCATCATCATCGACGGCGGTACTTTGATGACTTTGTTAATCTTTGGAAAGTAATTCCACATTTCCTCATCGCGTT
>CAJYBS010000296.1 GCA_913064795.1 uncultured Gammaproteobacteria bacterium | reverse complement strand
CTAGGTAGGGATCTCTCGAAGGGTTGCGCCAGCCGGCGCCATCCAGGCTGCTGGGGCGCGTTTGCCATCCAAACGTCAGACTGCCTGCAGAAGAGATTGACTCACTGCAGATTTGCAATGCTTAAGTGTGTGGCGACGGTTTAGGGAGAAGGATTTGTGTCTGAGGAAAAAGTTGAGCGCAAGGTTGCGGTAATCCTCGCCATGATGTGGTGGGCTACAGTACCAAAATTGAGCAGAACGAGACTCAGACTCTACAGACGCTTAAGGCCTGCCGGGAGATCATTTCTTCACACTAAATGCGGCGCGGTTTACGCCCCATTAACGTCGCTCGTAGATTCTGTAAATGGCCATGCCACTCACTGCAGCGATAACAAGGATCCCGCCAAGCAGGGAATTGGCGCTTGGGATCTCGGACAGTAATAACCAGGCTAAGAGTACAGCTAAAATTGTTTCTAAAGGCACGACCAGCATCAATTCCCCCGCGCGGATATGCCGAGACGCAATAACAAAGAGAGAATAATAAACCGGAGAAACAAGGCCGCCCCAAAAAAGGAGAATCGCGATATTTTCTCCATTCAACGAAGGACCGTTAAATGAGAAAGGGGCCGCAATTGCTGCCGCAATAAAACTACCTACCGCAAACATGGGGATCATATTGAGATCTCGCCCCCAGCGAAGAATCACGGCAAATATGGAAACGCTGACCGCACATCCAATGCTTAGGCCGATGCCCTTGATACTGCCTCCGGTGAGATGACCGGCGACCATCAATGCGACACCCACTGCAGCGCCGATCATGGCGATCCAGGTAACGTTCTGAATTCGTTCCCGCAAAGCGGCCCAGGCAATCAAGGCAGTTAGGATTGGAATTGCTGCAAGAGTAAACATGACATCCGCAATGGGCGACTTGTGGAGCGCCAGAGTCAGAAAGACTAGACTGAACCCGAAAGCCACGGCTCCAAAAATCCCTACCCAACCGATTTTTTTGAAAGCGCTTACAACATTCGATCTGCAGGACCAGGTAAGGCTCAAGCACAACATTAATCCGATCAGCAGATGTCGCCAAAATACAATCTGCCAATCCGTCATATCTCCTAATGCACGGATAAAGACCCCATTAAAGCTAGCCAATGTTGCAGCTGTTATGAGCATTAAGAATGCCAATGGGTAGTGCATGGAGATAACCAGATTAGAGTTTGTGCGTTACCGATCGTTTAACCCGATCCTCTGCATAGAAAACGCAAAGGACTTCTTTCTTTCCTGGAAAAAAGCCCCGCTTTGCGGGGCTTTAAATCGGGTATGCAGTTTGTTACTGCACGTACCGTGCGCTCTAACTTATTGTCTTATATACGCCAAGATTAACCGTCGCCGTGCGTCCAGGGACCAAAATCTTTGTTGTCCATCGCGAACTCCACACCAACAGCCGGCTCTTCTCCAACAACCCAGGCATCATGGCCCGGAGCGAGGCAATAGGCATCTCCTGCCTTGACTGTTACTTCGGCTCCATCATCGGATACAACGTGAATCTGCCCCTGAATCAGGACCCCAACGTGTCCTGCCTGACAGCTTTCGGTGCCAACGTGAGGCTTAATGCACTCTGACCACTTCCAGCCCGGTTGCATATTGGCTTTGGTTAGGGTGACGCCTCCGAAGTTTATAGTCGCAGCATGAGTCTTGTCGGGTGTCATTGAGCCATCTGGGCTCGACCAGGATTTTGTTTCTACTGAAGCCATGAGTTCCTCCACATTGGTTTAACTTCTATTGATTTGCCTCTTTCTTATAGCACATTCTAAAAAACCATTTTAGATAGAATATTAATGTCTAATAGACTCCTTCGTGGATGCTTGAAGCGCTTTTTCAGGGCCAAAAGGGTTACAAGATCATCGATGAAAAAACACACTACTGGGGAAACCTTGTGCAATCACCCGATGACTACGCATCAGTACGAACTGTTATAGAGAACTACATAGAAGGTAGTTTTACCGCAGATACAGCGCTGTTAAAAAGTTGTTTTCATCCAAAAGCGCTTATGTCTGGCTATTATCGTGGTGACATGGATGTTGGCTCACCGCAAACATTTTACGATCAGCTTGAGGCTGAGCCGTCATCCAAGAGTTCAGGAGACGGGTATCAGGCTGAGATCAGTTTTATCCATATTGCCGGGCGTATGGCAAGCGCCGGTCTGGTTGAAACCAATTTGCTTGGCTCGGACTATGTCAACCATTTCCATCTGCTTAAAATCGATGATGGTTGGCGTATCGTCAGCAAGATTTACGTTGACTCTTTGGAAGATTGATTTTGGGCTGAATGTGGGTTCTGCATCGGTATGCATGTCTTAACGAGATTGCAGGTGCCCGCATCTGCTCGCGTGCTCGGGTAAACGCTCCGGAGAAAGATCAAAGTACAGAATGATGGTCGCCTCCATGGTGTGCAGGAAATGTCTTTGATCCTGCATGGCACTCGGCAATGGTATTAGGTCGGGCAACGTCGATTTGGCAATGTATTAGGTTGACCGCGTTTTGTGCAGAAAAAGTCATGTTTTTTTTGTATTAACCTCTATAATCCGGGGTCCAGAACAATACGGACTGGTATTTTCTGGGATTTTGACAAATCGTGGATGTTATCGAGTAGTGCCACCAGCCTTGTGTGAGCAAAATATTCTTATCATCTCTAATTGAAAGGAACTAGGAGAAAGTAATGGCTAAAGGAACGGTAAAGTGGTTTGATGCAGGTAAAGGTTTTGGGTTTATCACGCCGGATGACGGTGGTAAGGATCTCTTTGTTCACCACTCGGCAATCCAGTCAGGCGGGGACTACGCTACGTTGAGCGATGGGCAGGCTGTTGAATTTGAGGTCGGCCAGACTCAAAAAGGACCCTGCGCTAATAACGTTGTAGCACTTTAGGAACGGGCAACCTTAAATGGTTGCTTGCCTGTTATTCAGGCACTCCTCACGGCGGATGGGAATTTGGAGAAAAGGTCCGGGCACGTAGACCGGAGGCAGAAGAGTTCCGGTTCTGTTTTGATTGAAATGGGGAGTTTCTCAGTTGTAGCGAGCCGCCTCTTTGTAAGCAAGATAGATGGTGCTGGACGATTCACCTCCCGTATATGGATTCGGAAACGTTACTCGTTGCGACTTCGCAGATGAGAATACCTCGTTCAGCAACCCGGTAAACGCGTCATCTGGTGGATCATTGGACCACAGTCCAAAGACCCCGCCGGGATGCAACGAGGCCGCCAACGAAGCAAGTCCTGAGTCGGTGTAGAACGCGCTATTCCTCTCGTCCAGCCAGTGGCTGGGAGAATGGTCAATATCGAGCAACACGGCGTGAAACAAACGGCCCGAATCATTCGGGTCGAAACTGCCAGATGCTGCCGCCAGTTTAAAGAAATCTTCGTGCATCAGGGAACAGCGAGAATCCAGTGTGAGCTTATCCCCTAGCGGTACCAGTCCCAGCTGGTGCCACGAGATAACGGGCGCCATTACCTCGATGACCAGCAGTGAGCGAACCGCTTGATTGTCTAATGCCTTGGCAGCGGTATAGCCAAGACCTAGCCCCCCAACGACTACATCGAGTTTTTGGGTATCGAGCGACTGTAGCGCGAGTGTGGCAAGTTGCTCCTCCGCCTCGACGAACAAACTGGACATAAGGAATTCCTCGCCAAGCTTGACCTCGTAGAGGACCTTTCCGTTCAGCCTCGGTTCCGAACGCCGTCGCAGACTGATTGGACCCAGCGGGGTCTCGCGGTAATCGAGTTCTTCAAACATCAGCAAAGCCACTCCCAGCGAGACAATCGCTCGGGTTTA
>CAJYBS010000295.1 GCA_913064795.1 uncultured Gammaproteobacteria bacterium | reverse complement strand
GCTGATCAGTTTGCTCAGTGCATCGCCGATGCTCGCCCAGGATATCTGTCAATTGGGGGCCATGGGTTATCAACAGATGACCAATCTTGATGAATACACAGAGATTACGAACACGGCTTGTCTGGCGTCTACGGATAGCTACCTCATCAATCAGAGCGACCTTTGGATTATTGCAACCAACGATGTGAATACGGTGATGGCATTGGCATCCGCGGATGTAGGAAACTCGGTGTGTTGGATTTTTGTGGTTGTGCTGCTCGAACTTGAAGTGCAATTGGGTGTTGGTGGACGTCGCGCGGCTCGACTTCCCGGCCCAGGTAACGCCATCAAGATGAGCCTTTATGGCCTATTGGTTGGTTTCGCTGTGTATTGGGGATTTGAGGGATCGTTTTTAGATTTCTGGGATGCCTTTTTATGGATTTTGGCATTCGTTTTTATAGAGCGTAATGTCATCGTTTGGAAAAAAGAATACGATGAAGTACTGCCTCAGGAGGGCATCACGTGACAATACCTGAATCGCTGACTAAGCGGATAGACCTTTTAATCACTGACGCGAATGGTGTTCCGAGAGGGAAGACCCTAGAGGCAGAAGCGATCGATGAGGCGTATTTACCGAGAATGGCTGAGGCTGTTTTGTTTCAGTGTATTCATGGTAATTATGCAGAAGAAACGATGGATGCATTTAATCCGAAGGATGAAGATTTAGTTCTAAGTCCCGACTGGTCAACGTATCGGCCGATTCCTTGGAAGGAGGAAGATATTGGACAGGTCATCTGCGAGGCCTTGGACAAAGATGGCGAACCATTACCCTACGATTGCCGAAATGTGCTCAAAAGAGTGTTGGCACGTTACGAGGCCTTGGGTCTAACACCGATCATTGCGCCGGAAATCGAATTCTATCTGCTCAGCGCGCCTAGACGCGGAGATCTTGAGTTGGAGCCCGGTTCTGGCTTTGATGGGAGTGACGAATTTGGCGGAGAGGCGTTTAGTTTTGATGCCCTCGACCGCTATGGACCTTTTGTAAGCTATGTCCAGGAGATGAGCGAGGCGTCGTCGCTTGATC
Source organism: uncultured Gammaproteobacteria bacterium (assembly GCA_913064795.1). Taxonomy (GTDB): domain Bacteria; phylum Pseudomonadota; class Gammaproteobacteria; order Pseudomonadales; family Azotimanducaceae; genus UBA9926. The sequence continues at coordinate 2,744 of CAJYBS010000295.1, read as the reverse complement.
TTGCTGCGATTGTGCACGAAGTCGGTGCAGGTCAGATCGAACTGAATGTTCGACATGGGCCAGCGCTCGATGTGGCGGATCAGATGGTGTTGCTCAAGCGTTTAGTGAAAAGCTGCGGGCTGGAACATGGCTACTTGGCAAGTTTTATGGCCAAGCCCTCGACGGATCTACCGGGCTCGGGCCTGCATTTACACTGTAGCCTTCAAAATGCAGCAGGAGAAAACCTGTTTACCCTTGAGGAAGATCGGGCGCCGGCGGCACTGCGATACTTTATCGGGGGGCTGCAAACCTACCTTCCCGAGGTCTTTGCTCTGCTGGCACCGAATATCAATAGTTATAAGCGGTTTGCTGGCGACCTGTCGATGCCCATTAACCTAGAGTGGGGGTACGACAATCGCACAACGGGTCTGCGTGTCCCTTATGGTCCAGCAGAAGAGGGCCGGGTTGAAACCCGCGTTATTGGAGCGGATGCGAACCCGTATCTGATGATCGCTGCGATCTTGGCCGCCGGTCTACTTGGTATTGAATCGGAAGTGAAACCAACGGCAGCCAGTGAAGAAGATTGCTGGGAGAAAACAACGAACCTTCCCGATAACTTAGACCAAGCGCTCACAAACCTTGATGGCAGCGAGAAAATGGCGGAGATGATGGGTCGAGAATTCTTGGATGTATTTGCATCGATTAAAAGAAATGAGCTGCAAGATTACAACAACCGAATCTCGTCTTGGGAAGTGAGCTATCTAGGTAGCATGTTGTAGCCTGATCGATTGCCTGTCTTGGATTTGATGGTTTTGACGACTTGCTAGGTTCTACGGAAGGAGCGGTTTCCTCATAGATTTCAGCTAAAAATGCAAATTTTAAAGCGTAAAAGTATTCAAGATTTTCCTTTTAAGCGCAGTCAGAGAAATTAAAATGCGAGGGTGACCAAGGGCTCAACAAAATCACTTGCTGCAAAATTCCTAGGGCAAGGTAGTCCGTTGAGCGGGCGATGAGCGGGATCTAACGAGCCGACAAATGCGAGAAGTTAGGACCTCACCCAATCCCGCGACCGCTAGGGAATGTTGCAAAACCAAAGCAAAATCAATAAAGCCAAAAGCAATTAAGTCAAAAGCAATAAAGCTAAAAGCAATGAAGTCAAAAGTAATGGGGTCTCTGGGATGAGGATCAGGCAGCAAGGGAGTGGGTGGATTGTCCCCGAGGGCAATGGGTATCAACTTTATCAGCGAGCCTATTCCTTTGGCGCGTGATGCTGGAGGCACACCCGAAGGCGCGTCCGACGCGTCGTGGTATTTTGCGACCCAAAACCACGGTATAGAGCGTCAGGCTTTGGAGTGTGATATCGAATGTGATGTTTGTATCGTTGGCGGCGGATACACGGGCCTTTCGGCCGCTCTGACATTGTCCGAAGCGGGTCTGAGCGTCGTGTTACTCGAAAAATATCGAATCGGCTCTGGCGCGTCAGGGCGAAACGGTGGCGTTCTGGGAATGGGCCAACGCAAGGATCAAGATGATCTTGAAAAATTGCTCGGCGACGAATGGGCCCACAAATTGTGGAAAATGTCTGAAGACGCCAATGCGTTGGTGAGACAGCGTATTAAGGACTATGACATTGATTGTGACCTGGCCAACGGTGAGCTGACGGTTGCCCATCGCGCTCGTTACGAAAGGGAGCTTTGGGATTATGCGGCGCATCTTGAAACGCGTTACAGGTATGAAGACTGCCATTCGCTCTCCCGCGCTGAGGTGAGCGATCGTATCGGTAGTGACGCTTATTTTGGTGGTTATCTGGATCTTAGAGCGGGACACTTACATCCTCTTAACCTAGCGCAAGGTTTGGCCCAAGCTGCAGAGTCTAAAGGGGCGCAGCTTTTTGAGACCACTGAGGTCTTGGGCATTGATGCCGAGGGTCCCGGTCGGGCTCAGGTGAGAACGGCTGGATGCAGGGTTCGTTCCGACAAGGTGGTCCTCGCCTGTAATGGCTACCTCAATGGCTTGATCCGTGAGCCGGATGATTTTCAGATGCCAATCAATAATTTTATGGTGGCCACCGAGCCACTGCCCCAGCCACTGGCAGAGACTATTATTCGAGACAATCAAGCGGTCGTGGATACTCGGTTTGTGGTGAATTATTTTCACTTGTCCAGGGATCATCGGCTGATCTTTGGCGGTGGTGAGAACTACACGCGCTTTTTTCCAAAAGATATCAGAGCCGTGGTACGCAGGCGTCTTTTAGAAATTTACCCTCAGCTAGAGAACGTTGAGATACCGTATGCTTGGGGGGGGACGCTGTCCGTTACGATGAATCGAATGCCCAAGTTTGGGCGATTGGGCGAACATCTATACTATGGTCAGGGCTACTCCGGGCACGGCGTGGCTATGGCGAACATGGGGGGGCACCTGATCGCAGAGGCAATTAAGGGAGAAGCCGCAGGGTTCGATTTGTTGGCGGACATCAAGCATCGGCGCTTTCCTGGCGGTCGCTGGTTACGATGGCCAGGCCTTGTCGCTGGAATGCTGTTTTATGCGATGCTAGACAGAGTTTAGGTCATGCCCTGGGGTAGTTGTGAAGGCCGGCCTTGGGATAGTCGGTGATCTTGCGGGCCAGGTGATTGGCGAGAATTCCTCAGCCATAATAAGCGCTCGAGGAAAGGCTTGGTGCAGAATAGCTCAACCCAAGCATCGGGTGAAGAATCTGGATGAAGCACCTGGATGAAGAAAGTGGATGAAGAAAGTGCATAAGGGAG
>CAJYBS010000294.1 GCA_913064795.1 uncultured Gammaproteobacteria bacterium | reverse complement strand
CCCGCTAGGCCTGCACTCAAAACCAGCAACAATCCGATGTCAGGGCAGGTAAGATCAAATCGCCCACCGGGATGCCAGGATTGGTTCCAGTTTCGAATACCCTCTGAATATTCGTAGCCCTCATGGTGCAACCAGGTATTCATGATGCAAAGCCGCGAAAACCGTTCCGGCATCATGGCCGCCTGAGCAAGGCCCGTCGGCCCTCCCCAGTCCTGGCATACTAACGTAATGTTGTTTAAATCGAGGTTGACCACCAAACTGCTCAGCACCTCTGTATGACGTGCAATGGTGTACCAGTGGAGATCGAGGGGTTTATCCGACTTACCAAACCCCAAATGATCAGGCGCAATGCAGCGATACCCGGCCTCGACCAAAGCAGGGATCATATGTCGATACAGGTAACTCCAAGTCGGCATTCCATGGCACAGCAACATCACGGGTCCATCACGGGGGCCCTCATCCAAGTAATGCACGCGCATATCTTGCCACTGATGAAAATGGGCCTCGTATTGAAAATCATCTAGATCTTCAAAGTTAACATCTGGGGTTCGGGCAAATTCAGTCATGGTTATTCATCCTTGAGATTGGTTTCTGCTGCTAGGGAAATCTTGATTGACACGCCTTCCGCTTCCAAAAAACAGGGCACCAGTTCGCCCCTGGAGCGCCAGTGAGCTCTGATTCAGACCAGATTGCATTGAATTAAGGATTGCTGAAACCATTGTTCTGGCGCCTGGATCAGGGTTGCATTTCTTAGCTATGATTCAGCCAGCACCCTGAATTTTCTAGCCTCGTAGTCGCTGATCGAGCGCCGCATGGAAGTGCTGGATACGCGCTTCGTCTTCATTGAGATAAACATCCCTAAAACCGGCTGAACGCATGCCCTGCTGTACCTGTCCCAGCAGCTCAACATCTTGATCGATGGTATCGGTCATGGTTTTTTCGCCGCTGATCACCGCCTCGTAACTGAAGCAGTCACGCTTCGGGCGTGCGTTCGGCGTTTGCGCAGCACCATCACGACTGGCTGGCCCGAGTATCGGTTTCGCGTCCGCTCCGGCCCCAGTCGACGGAAACCGAACCAGGCTGATCTTATCAAACTCGCACTGGTTAGGATCCGTCGCGTGAGGCCTTGGCCGCAGCAGCCAGCAATGCTCAGGTGTAAAGGACAACACCGCGTTGGGAAACAAATTGTACTGCCACACATCGGAAAGCTGGTCATCGGTAAAACGTTCATAGGGCATACCCCGCTCAGGCCCCAGCGTCCTCTTTTGATCCTGAATCGCGGCTCGAACTTCGAGTACACGACCCTTAAAATCGTTTGGATCAAGATCGAGACTCTGCAGTTGGGCCGATTGAATGTCGGTGGGCATTTCGGGGATAGGAAACTTCGGATTGACGGTTGCACCGGGGACTTCAACCCCTGTATGCCCGCCTTCAAACAACCGCACTAAATCGTTGTGACAATCCACCATTCGTTGGTGCTGAGGGTGCAAAAAATCCACATGATAGAGTTCAGAAAAGTTATCAATCACTGCCTTCCAGTTGCACTCTAGATAAACGGTTTGATCCTCGATGAGCGTCATACCGCCAAAATCAAACGGCGACAAAATTTCGTCAACCGGCGCCAGGAAATCTTTTAATGGCATGGGATCATCACCCAAATGCACAAACACAAATCCGTTCCAAACATCCAGGGCGACCGGCTTTAGATCCCGGCCAGCGCACCGAGGATCCTCAGCAAACAGATCGAGACCTGGAACACCTTTGAGTCGGCCGTCAAGATCATAAGTCCAGGCATGATAAGGGCATCTCAATTGCTGCGCGTGACCTAAGGCCTCGCCCATCAACAAATTACCGCGATGCTGACAGACGTTAAAAAATCCGTGCAAGTCACCGGATTGGTCTTTCGTCACTAAAATTTGCTCGGCGCCGAGCTCAAAGACGAAGTAATCCCCGGGTACGGCCACATCAGAGACAAGACCCGCGAGCAGCCAGCAATCAGACCAAATAGCCCGATGCTCCTCTGCCAAGGTGCTCGCATCAACATAGCGATCTTTGGTAAAGGTTTGATGGGTACGGGTCCCTGTTTTCTCTATGATTTTAAGCGTCATCTTTGCCTCCCTACCGAGACTCAAAGAATACGCACAATACTGGTTCAGGAACAAGCCTTGCTCCGCCAGCCAAGCGCCCAGGGGCAGCTCAATCCGTAGCCTATTGCACCCCTGATAAAACAGAGCGCCTCTGGTATGCTCTTTTCAAAAGTACCGAAATGCGCAGCATTCGGTGCTCAAGTCACCGCCAGGAAACGACGCCATGACTCATCAACCGGTACCCATCATTGACCTCGCCGCTGCGGAGACGCATTCCGAGGGCCTCGACCGACTCGATGCGGCCTGCCGCGACCATGGTTTTTTTATAGTGTCGAATCATGGCATCGACCCCGAGATCGAAAGAATGTGGGAAGCTTCTCGTACCTTTTTTGCGCAATCGCATGACGCAAAAAGACGGGTTGCGCGAACACAGTCCATGCCACTCGGTTACTACGATCGCGAGTTAACCAAGCGCAAGCGGGACCTCAAAGAGGTCTTTGATTACATGCGACCCAGCGCAGACGGCAAAAACCTGAATCAATGGCCTGAGGATGATGGGTTCAAGGCCGCGCTGTCATCTTTTTTTGAATCTGCTTCAGAGATTGCTGATCGCGTCTTAAAACTCGTTTTCCTCGCCCTAGAACAAGATCATGACGAGCCTCAACCCTTGGGCGACCCAGGAACAAGCACCGTGCGCCTGAACTATTATCCAACCCAGGACCCACTCGACGCGGCAGCGCGCTCAAAAGTTCAGCCTCTTGGGGATATGGCCTTACATCATCATACTGACCCCGGAATCCTCACCCTGCTGCTTCAGGATGAAACCGGCGGTCTGCAAACCCTCACCAAAGAACAAGGCTGGGTCGACGTCCCTCCACGGGAAAACTCGATCGTCGTCAATCTAGGTGACATTTTGCAAGTATGGTCCAATGATCAATATCGCGCCGCCATTCACCGGGTCACCCCGCGGTCAAAAGAAGCTCGCTTTAGTACCCCTTACTTTTTTAATCCCTCGGCCAATGCCGTGATTCAACCCCGAGCAGCCTCAACTCGGGATCACCCGAACTATCACAGCTTTACCTGTCGCTAGTACATCAACTGCCGGGTCGATGATATCTTCGAAGATCTCGGCGTGGACGATATACAAATTGATCGTTTTCGGCGCTCTGCATGAGAGCCATCGAGCCGAGATGGGAGCGCTTGTGGTAACGCAGTCTCCGCGCTGCAGCCCCGCCCAGCGGTGCTACACCAAATCCGACCTACAACCCTGTAACCTTGAATATTTATTGGATTGATCACATGTCTGAGCACACTCAGGATTCCAGTCGACAACGGTATAACGACATCGCCATCGCGACCGCCGAGAAACTCAACCTGATCAGAAAAACGGTAAGGCACGAACGCACAACATCACCGCCGAGTCTCGAGGTTCTCTTTCCAGATCATAATCGTGTGCCTGTGGGTATCGCACAAGAATATGAACGCATGGATAACCGTCCCGTCTCTGAGCATCTCGCAGCTCTCGCCGACCTTGAGGGCGCCGAACTCGAGCATCTGGGACTCACCCTTGGGACCGTTGTCCATGGCATCGACCTTACTGCAGCTTTTACGGAGGCTCGGATCGCATTTTTGCGCAGTGTACTGCTCGAGCGAAAAGTCATATTTTTTAGAGACCAGCACCTTACCGAGGACCAACAAGTTGAATTTGCCAGGCAGTTCGGGGACCTCGATGCCTTCCCTTTTGGCAAG
>CAJYBS010000293.1 GCA_913064795.1 uncultured Gammaproteobacteria bacterium | reverse complement strand
ACTGCCGGGAACGGCCGATCGATTGCTTTGGGCATGGCCCAGCTTGGCGCAACGACCCTCTTGCTCGGCCGGGATGTCAAGGCCCTTGAAGCACTCTACGACACGATTATCGAGCTGGGCTATCCCGAACCAGGACTCATCCCCTTTGATCTAGCCGCCTATAACGCGCAGCGACTCGACGAACTCAAAGCGGTGATTGCAGAGCAGTACGGGGAACTGCACGGGCTGATTCATAATGCCGCCATTCTTGGGGATAGAGTTCCCTTTGAGCACTACCAGGCGGCGCTTTGGGACAATGTCATGAAAACCAACTTTGAGGCACCCACGGCATTGACCCGGGCGCTGCTGCCACTGCTCAGAATACCCGACATGAGCGCTTTGGTTTTTTTAAGTTCCAGTGTGGGTGTGCAGCCGCGAGCGTATTGGGGTGCCTATGCTGCCTCTAAATATGCCCTTGAAGGCCTTGCGATCTTGCTCAGCGAAGAACTCGAGAACACGTCAAACATCCGGATCAATGTCGTCAATCCTGGCGCAACCCGAACCGGAATGCGGCGAGCCGCCTACCCCGCTGAAGACCCCTCTGGCCTTAGAACACCGGAGACCTTAAACGACCTTTTTGCTTTTTTGATCGCGCCGGAATCTGGCGCTCGAAAAGGCCAACGGTATCAATTCGATGGCAGCTGCGAGCCCCTCACCGTCGTCTAACTACGGAACTTGGAGCGCCCACTTCGATCTGGCTTGGCTTCTTTTTCAGACCCGCCACCAGCCAACTGATACAAGTCCTGTTCGTCTTTTCCTTCGATATCAATATACCGCCCTGATTTGACCGCAGACGGTATAAAAAAACTGCCATAACGCACTCGCTTGAGCCGACTGACCACCAAACCCTGGGATTCGAATAACCGCCGGACTTCTCGATTGCGACCCTCGGCAATGACCACGTAATACCATTGATTCGCCCCGGATTCATCGCGGCCTTTGCGCACATCAGAAAACTTTGCGATCCCATCTTCAAGCAACACACCGGCTTTTAGGGCTTCTATCTGACTGTCTTGCACCTCACCCAGTATTCTGACCGCGTATTCCCGATCAATCCCTGACCGCGGGTGCATTAGTCGGTTGGCTAGGTCTCCATCAGTGGTCAAGAGCAGTAGGCCGCTGGTATTAAAGTCCAAACGGCCGACGGAGATCCAACGCTGGTTTTTGAGTTTTGGAAGACGCTGAAAGACAGTTTTTCGACCCTCCGGATCATCCCGACTACAGATTTCTCCGGTCGGCTTGTTGTAGAGCAAGTGTCGATGTTTTAAGCGCGTTTGGCGGAGTGCCTTGCCGTCGACGGTGAGCTTATCTTCTGGCCCCACCCGGTCTCCAACGGTCGCAACCAGACCGTTGACCAGCACTCGGCCTTCCGCAATCCAAGTCTCCATGACCCGGCGACTGCCCAGACCAGACGTCGCCAAAACCTTTTGAAGCTTTTCGGTCTTAGGATTCTCGGTCTTCGGATTCTCGGTCTTAAGCTTTGTGGCACGAGACGATTCATTCCGAGGCCGATCCGTTTTCGGCTTTTCAATTCGGCGCTTTTCGGTCATTTAACGCCCGCTCCAATCGATGCGACTCATGACCCTTGATCCGTCGTTTCATTTGAATCCACCGGGTCCTGCGCATCGTCCGCAAAAGCAGCGCGCAAAATATCCTCTTGGTCGTCCTTCATCGATTCAAACGGTTCACCAAAGCGCTCTGGGTGATCTGTCTTTTCTCCATCAGTCTCGGCGACACCCGCCTCTAAAGACGGAGAGAGTTCCGCTCTGCCATCTTCCAGCGCTGCCTCATCTTCTTGCGCTGCCTCATCTTCTTGCGCTTCATCGTCTTCCTCGGCGCCTATAACTTCAGCGGGCGCCATGACACGCCGAATGTTTTCCTTGATCGTATCAACCGTCGTCGACACTTCATCCAAATCCGTCTCTTCCATCCCCTCCAACTCAGCCTCTTCCACATCAAGCTCGATCGTCTTCATCTCGATGAGCGGCTCATCAAGCGCCAACCGATCTGTCATGGCATCAAGGTCTTTAATTTCAGACAAGGTAGGCAATTCGTCCAAGCTCACAAGATTAAAATAATCTAAAAAACTTTTCGTCGTTGCATACATTGCGGGTCGACCTGGAACATCGCGATGACCCACGATGCGGATCCATTCCCTTTCTAAGAGGCTCCTGATGATATTGGTCGATACCGTGACCCCCCTGACCGCCTCTATATCGCCGCGAGTAATAGGCTGTTTGTAAGCGACCAACGCCAAGGTTTCTAGCAGTGCACGGGTATAGCGTTGCGGCCGTTCTTCCCAAAGCCGGCTCACCCATTCACCATAATCGGCTTTTACCTGAAATCGATAACCACTGGCCAACCGCTTCAACTCAAATCCGCGGGTCGCACAATCATCCTCGATCTCTTTGATTACTGCCCTCACCGCATCCCTTGAAGGCGAGTCGAGGTCAAATAGAGACATCAAGTTGTCGAGTGACAAGGGACTTTCGGAGGCTAAAATCGCACCTTCAACAATTTGCTTGAGGTTGTTTTCCCAGTTCATAGATTAGGCTCTGAGTTATCGGTTTCGATTGCGGTGGCTCGCGCTCGAACGTGGATCGGCGCAAAAGGTTCGGTCTGAATCATTTCAATCAAGGATTCTTTGATGAGCTCCAGCATCGCGATGAAGGTGACAACAACCCCAGCACGCCCCTCAGTGACATCAAACATTTCGACAAAGGACAAATACTGATCTCCTCGCTGTTGAATACGCACCAATATATTCGACATGCGCTCACGGGTGGACAGGGGCTCTAACTGTATTTGATGGCTCGCATTTTGATCCGCCCGACGCAGTACCCCCGCTAGAGAGATGAGCAATTCCTGAAGATCAACTTCGGGTAAGGGTCTGGGCCGAGTGGAGACCGGAGCCTCTGCATGGGCAACCCAAAAATCACGATTCTCTCGTGGCAGGGCATCGAGATTCAGCGCTGCGGATTTAAATTGTTCGTATTCTTGGAGCCGTCTGATCAGCTCGGCTCGGGGGTCACTTTCATCATCATCCGCTTCGGTTTGCCTGGGCAGCAGCATTCGAGATTTAATTTCGGCGAGCATCGCCGCCATCACTAAATATTCAGCCGCTAGCTCAAACTGCAACTCCTTCATGAGGTCAATGTACTGCATGTACTGCTGAGTAATATCGGCGACTCGAATATCTAAAATATCGAGGTTTTGACGCTTGATGAGGTATAGCAATAAATCTAACGGCCCCTCAAAAGCTTCTAAGAAAACTTCGAGGGCATCGGGAGGAATGTAAAGATCGTCGGGTAGTTCGTTGAAGGGTACACCCGCCACGAGCGCCAATTCCCCTTGTTTCTTCAGCATCTCCATCGGCGGCGGCGCGCCATCGCTTCGAGGATCAAGATCCTGAGACACAATCAAAGCATCCTGTAGTCCAAGCCCATTGCGGACCGGACTTCTTCAAGGGTTTCTTTAGCCTGGGTACGCGCTTTGTCGCAGCCCTCGGCAATAATATTGCGCACAAGATCCGGACTTTCTTCAAACTGCAGTGCGCGTTCCCGCATCGGTTGTTGCTCTTGTAGGATCGCTTCGACCAGCGGGCCCTTACAGTCTAAACAACCAATCCCTGCTGAGGTGCAACCCTCGGTAATCCAAGATCGCGTTGCCTCATCAGAATAAATTTTATGCAAGTCAAACACTGGGCACTTTTTAGGGTCACCTCGATCCGTCCTCTTCACCCGCGCCGGGTCCGTGGTCATCGTGCGAACTTTCTTGGTCACTGACTCAGGGTCCTCTCGCA
>CAJYBS010000292.1 GCA_913064795.1 uncultured Gammaproteobacteria bacterium | reverse complement strand
AGAATTAATTCCTAAATAATAGACATAATCGGATATTTAAAAGAATAATTTCCTTTTTATATGCTTTTTATAGTAAAAATTTCCTATTTCCTGGAGCTTTTCATGTACTCTGCCCTCGATTCAACTGACCGTAAAATTCTTGAACAACTGCAATCCGACGCGCCCCACTCACTCGAGGAGATCGCCCTTTCGGTAAACTCATCAAAAACCCCGGTCTGGAACCGGATCAGAAAAATGCGGGCCGCCGGCGTGATCAAGCGCCAAACCACCCTGCTCAACCCAGAAGCCCTCGGGCTCGAGGCGTGCTTTTTTGTACTCATTCGGACAAACGAGCACGATGCCCTATGGCAACAATCTTTTTTAGAGGCTTTGCAGTCACGACCGGAGGTTGTAGAGGCGCATCGACTCGCTGGGGACATCGACTATATCGTTAAGGTCTATGTCGAGAATGGCAAAGCGTATGACGCGTTCTATCAGAACCTGATTGCCGAGGTCAAAATCTACAACGTCACTGCCTTGCTCTCGATGGAGGAGATTAAATCAACGACGGCCCTGCCAATTCTAGCCCAATCCCAAGAAGCGAATTGACAACCCAGACAACCTGGCCCAGATCACTTCCTTCCCTCGACTTTGGTCAAAGAGATCGATAGAGCCCAACAAAACAGTCCTGCGCCAGAGCTAGCGCCCCACTAAACATCACCGCCTAGACCTGAAGGCGGGTTACGAGCGCTTGGCAGTGACCGCGGACGACCGCAGCTGGCCATCCGGGCTAGGATTGTTTGCAACCCAAACGCAAAGCTGCGGATCTGCGTGCCGTATTTCGCCGCCAAGGTGGATGCCTTCCTTGGTAAAGCTGCCCCAGGCATTGCCGTTACTGATGCGGATATTGCCATCCTCATCAACCTGATAGAGGAAATCCGGTGCAAAAGGGTGTTTGATCTTCGGCATTATTCACCCACCCATTCGGTCAACTTGTGATGCAACCAGCGCACTTTGCTCTCCTGATACCCAGATAGCACAATACCGTTCATGTAGGTTGATTCGAGACCCATTTGAACCTTGGGCATATTGAAAGAATCTTGATCAAATACTTTCCCTAAAAACCCCAACGCGCTTGACCAGTTTTCGTCTTCTTTGAGCCAATGCACTTTCGCCCCCGGCGGGCGTTCACCCTCAAATGGCGCCAGCATAATACACTCCATAATAGCCGAACGATGGTCATTGCCATTGGGACGAAACCGGTAAACAATCCCGTTAAATGCGCCCCAGGGATGAAAATTCGGGAACAAGGTGTAATCAAGACTGTCCATCAACTCTGCGTCGCAGTAGAGATCCGCTCGATCCCCTGCGATCGGCCTTAAATTTTCTCGGCTTCGGTCGGCTAAAAACTGGCGCAAGTGCATTTCGTCAGGCACTTCGGGGACTTCCGCATCAAAATCAAGATCCATCATCGACCGCATCAGATCAGCGGTGCTGACATCGGTTAAAAGCGGACTGTGGGTCCCGCCGGGGGTGATAACCCTTGCGCAATTCTCCCAAATATCAACCTGGCTGTTCACATCACCGATGCTCCGCATAATCTGAGGGTGCGTGGCGTTCACATGAAAAGCCTCACAAAAGGCTTCTTGGGCAATTTTCCAATTACAAGGCATCACTTTTGCAACGTGCGCCTGCTTATAAAGACCGCCTAAATTCCAACGCTCAAACTGACTCGCTAGATCGCTGATAAAATCATCAAAAGGGGCGCAGTTCTGATCGGGATTGATAAAAATAAATCCCGCCCAAACCGCAAGGGGGATTTCAGGTAATGAAAACTCATCTTGGTTAATTTGAGGAAAATCCCAGTCCGCGGGAATGTCCTTGAGTTGACCATCGAGCTTCCAACAAAACCCGTGGAAGGGACACCGCAGCTCAGCGGCATTGCCATCAAATTCCTTCAGCATGCGTCCACGGTGCAAACACGCATTGGGATAAGCTTTTAACTCGCCCGTTTCTGTCCGCAGGACTAAAAAGGACATTCCAGCAATATCGTACCGATAGTGGTCGCCTGGCTCAGGAATGTCCTCTTCTCGACAGGCAAACTGCCATACCTTCTTCCAAAGAAGCTCAACCTCACGTTCATGCCACTCAGCGGAGGTATACCGCTTCACTGAGTATTGCTGCAATCCCATATCTTTAGGCGACTGTAACCTCAAGACTTCAGGAACGGGCCGAGAGTCTAGGTCAAGCAGCTCTTGGTAGGTCACTCCGGGTGATCTTGGCATCGACACCGGGTCCAATGGTTTATAGGCTTCTGACATAATCTTTCCCTCATTCACTGTGCAGCTCAGTCGAGCCGCGCTTAAATATCTCACCCAAGACAAGGGCGCCCAACTAGACCGTCGCTTCCTGGCTCATGGGTCTCTTTAAGCCCTGTCGGATGACCGATGCACCCATCCCATGGCAGGCCGCAATTGGATAAACCTGCTTAGGCGTTCGGTCTTTTCCTGGAATTTCTAGCCAGCCCTACTCGATGCGCTTCCGGCGCGCCGGACTCGTTGGCCGGTCTCCATCTTTCTCCGCCCAAGGACCGTCACCCTCACTCCTTTGAAGCTTGGGGAAACCCAACCCTCGCCCTCATCGACGAAACTATGGTGCCTCGATTTGAAACATAGAGCAACCAGTTCACATCATCGATCCGCGGCTCAACTTCACACCATCAGGACAAAAAAGGAATAATTTCCTTCCCGAGTGTTTTCAGCGATGCATACCGAGTGTCAAAGTTTGGCAGGGTCATCACCTGTTTTAAGCCTGCTTGTTCAAGCTCAAACAAACGCTCTAAAATTTGATCCTGGCTGCCCAGGAGCGCCGTCCCCTGCATTATTTTTGGGGTCAAAAATCGACGTTCTTCAGGCAGTACCCAACAGTTGTGCCCCATGTGAATTCTTTGATGGCGGCGAGATTCCGGATAACCCTCAAGGAGCGTTACATAGTCATCCCATATCTCCGCGAACAAGTTGGGGGGTTGATGGCCAAAATTCCGATATTGGTCAAAGGCGTAATGAATGGCCGCCATCGCCATGGCGCCACTGATCTCGATCATGCGGTCTGAATTTGCAGGTTCTCCCGGCTCGAGCACCGCGATCGTGGTCAAAGCCGTGGTATAAAAAGCGTCTCGATCAAGGGGCGCATCTCTCTGCGACTCAAGGGCCAACCAAGTCCCCTCCATCACGGCACCGCTGGGCGGCAAGGACAAGACCGCGCCATCCCCATAACGCCCCGCGAGCCCTAAAGACTTTGGGCCAAACCCTGACACGTACAGAGGGATCCTTGATTCAAAGTCGACGAAACCTTGATCAGGCATAATGTGCTTGATGAGCTTATCGCCCTTATCCGTTGACAATTCGGCTTCATCGCCTTTTAGAAGGGGTTGGATCGTATTGAGGTAAGTTTCGAACCCGCGGAGATTTTGAGGAGGAAGGCCCATCACGCGCATCGCAGTATTACCCGCGCCCAGACCAAAGAAGGTCCGGCCAGGTGCCAGCGCATTGATGGTGGCAATACCCGCTGCATTAACGGGCGCAGGACGTGTACCCGAGATCGCAACACCGGTGCCCAACTTTATCGACTGAGTCCGGGTCGCAGCGAGTGCCAAGCAGGCATAACAATCAGACCAAAGCATTTGGCTGTCTGCAAACCAAGCATGAGAAAATCCTTGAGCCTCAGCCTCGACCGCATAGTCGATGTCTTGAACGTGACTGGCGATACAGACACCAATGTCCATAATTTGCCTCCCGGGCTCTGGTCACTGTCTCTAACCAGGACGTGAGTGAGTGGCGGCTAATCCTCGTCGAACATCTCAGGGGATT
>CAJYBS010000291.1 GCA_913064795.1 uncultured Gammaproteobacteria bacterium | reverse complement strand
GTGATGTCAGACGATGTGGCAAACCCTAGCACATCAATGGGCTGAATCTGAGCACTCACCTGATCCCCACCTTCAATTTCCCTATCGATGTGGATTTGAAGTGACGCTGGAGACCCTGGCTTGAGCCGTCTCAATTCTGAGTCTAAAACGTACCAATCCTTTGAATCTTCGGGGCTGAATGCTACAGGGAGTTCAAGGGCATCGAGATCTCCGAGCGGGATACGAAGATCTTCAAACTTGATTTCAAACTGCTCACCGATCTCAATGGCTCCGCCTACCAGTTGAAACGTCAAAGTTGCCTGAACAAGCTGGTTGGCGCTGGATGTCACAGGGCGCCACTTAAAGCCTGAACCAGAAGAGATAGAAACATAATTTCGAAAGTTTGCATCCGCGCTCTGCAACCAGGTCCCCAGGGAGCGGCTTGAGAACAATTTCATCAAGGAACCCTCGGGCAGACGCTTGGCTAAACGGACGACCTGCGTGACCGAAATAGACTGCGTGATATCGAGTGCTTCGGAGCGAGCGAAGAAAGTTCGTCCCCAAGCTTCATCGTTTGCGCGGCTGTTGGCTTCAAAGTCCAACTGGGTCCCGCCCATCACTTTTTTGGTTCGCGCTGGGGCGCGACCTTCAGGGGGCAAGCTGAGACCTGCGCCCGTGGCATTATTGGTCTCCGCTACCCCTGCTTTTGTCTTTTCGGAGATGATGGGCGCGGCATTTACGCTGGCCATACCGACGGCCATCGCCAATAAGATCGCTTTGATAAGACCGTGGAAAGTATTCAGCATAGCCATCAAGTTAAGGGCCAATTGGTGAGTATACCATCGCAAACAGGTTCGAATCGGCAAAAAAAAGGCCGCATCAGCAGCCTTTTCCTTCCCTTATCTGATCGCTCATCTGAGGAGGTTATTGGTACTGTTTGAGCTCCTCTCGGGCAATCACCCGGCGATGGACCTCATCAGGCCCATCTGCCAGTCGCAAGGTGCGCTGCCCCGTCCACATTGCGGCGAGGGGCGTATCTTGCGAGACGCCCAGTGCTCCGTGAATCTGGATGGCGCGGTCGATGATCTTTAGTGTCATGTTCGGCACAGAAACCTTGATCGCAGAAATATATTTGCGCGCTTCTTTATTGCCGATGGTATCCATCATATAGGCAGCTTTTAGAACCGCTAGACGGCACATATCGAGCTCTATACGGCTGTCAGCAATCACATCGTAGTTACCGCCAAGCTCTGCCAAAGGTTTACCAAAAGCAGTCCGGCTAAGGGCGCGTTTGCAGAGCATCTCAAGCGCACGTTCTGCAACACCAATCGATCGCATACAGTGGTGAATACGACCTGGACCCAGTCGTCCTTGGCTGATTTCAAACCCCCGTCCCTCACCCAGTATCATGTTGTCCTTTGGCACTCGAACATTATCGAACTTGATGTGCATGTGTCCGTGGGGGGCATCATCTTTTCCGAAGACGTACATGGGACGCAGAACATCAACACCTTTTGCGTCCATCGGCACGAGGATCTGGGATTGTCTTAAATGCTTTGGTGCATCTGGATTGGTCACGACCATTGTAATCATGATTTTACAGCGAGGGTCACCGGCACCTGAGATGTAATGCTTCTCGCCATTAATGACCCACTCATCCCCATCGAGCACTGCTGAGGTGCAGATATTGGTGGCATCCGAGGAAGCCACGCCCGGCTCTGTCATGGCGAAAGCGGATCGAATCTTGCCTTCGAGCAGGGGCTCGAGCCAGGCCTTTTTCTGGTCTTCTGAACCATAGCGCTCCAAGACTTCCATATTGCCTGTATCCGGGGCGGCACAGTTAAAAACTTCTGAGGCAATTGGGTTGCGCGCCATCACTTCCGCCAAATGGGCGTACTCTAGATTGGTGACGCCTGCACCCCCCTGACTTGCGGGCAGAAAGAAGTTCCAGAGGCCGGCCTCTTTGGCTTGGGCCTTGAGGCCATCCATGATTTCCATTTGTCGATCAGTGAGCTGCCAGCGGTCCCCAACGTCAATCTCGTCATAATACTCCTGCGTTAATGGATCAACTCGCTCTTTGACAAATTGATCAATTTTATCGCGGACTGGAATCAGTCGCTCTGGTATGTCGAGGTCCATCATTGCTTAATCTCCAATTATTGAGGGTTCAGTGCGGCTCAGCCGTACCCTAGTGTGTGAACATGAGTGTAGCGCTCCTACCGGCTGGGTCGCCAGCGCTATCTGTGAGGCTTATATCCTAGAATCCCTAAAGCGAATTGTCCCTATGTCCGTTACTTGCGCGCTCCTCAGAGTTTAACCGCCAATAAATTTCATGACCGTGGTCTCGCCTTGAAAGGCTAACTGCTTATCACCCAAGGCACTGAGTAAAATCTTTTGCAGTCTGGGCAACGCCCTATGCTTTGGTTCATCCACAAGATCGCCAACATACGTCCTTGCCGCATTCGAGAGACATCCGTAGAGGTAACCATCTGATGAGAGTCTGAGTCGAGTACACGAGGTACAAAAGGGCTCACTCTCGTTGGCAATAATTCCAAAGGTCCCTGCGTCAGGAATATTGAACCGAACCGCCGTTGAATCGAAAGGCGCGTCTGTCCGCTCGAAGGTATATTTCGATGCGATTTCATCGAGCAGCTGTTGCATGGAAAAGAATTCATTTTGGTAAGTCGAATCAGCTTTCAAATGCCCCATGCGCATGAGCTCAATAAAACGGAGTTCGACATCACGCTCCAAACAATAATCAAGCAGTGGCAATATGTCTTGTCTGTTACTCTGACGCATCGGCACCATATTGATCTTGATCTTGATGCCCAGAGCAAGCATCCGTTCGATACCTGCAAGCACGGTTTCAAGATCGCCACCCCGGGCAATCTGCTTGAACCGTAAGGGATTGAGCGTATCCAAACTAACATTCAGTCGTTTGATGCCGCTGGCCCGCAGAACATCTTCCTTCGCAAGTAACAACTGTCCGTTGGTTGTAAGGCTAAAGTCTTCTAACGGTAACTTGGCAACACCCAAGAGGAAGGCTTCGAACTTTGGTGTCACCAGCGGGTCGCCCCCGGTCATTCGGAGTTTTTCAAAACCGGTCGCTTCCTGGATCAGTTCCGTAAGCTTCAGCAACGCAGGCGCACTCAGCTCGTTTTGCGCCTTCATCAGCCTTTTCCCATTGGGCACACAATAGGTGCAGGCGTAGTTACACGCCGCCGTTAGGCTAACGCGCAAGTTATTAAACCGCCGGCCCAGCTTGTCCACAATCATATCGAACTCCTCTGCAAAATTATGGCATGTCTGGCGGGGGGTTAGAAGACTGAGTCCGGGTAAAGACACAGCGCCCTCGCCTGCCCAATGCGGTTAATTCACTACATAGGGTAGACTATTGAAACCATGCAGGGCTGTCGTTATGTCTTGGTTGCAACAAATGATCACTCGGTTCCTCAATGCAGAACCTCACCACCCAGACAGGGTCACGCCGCTCAGCGATGTTTCTGCGCTCATCAGAGAAGCGCAACGAGGCGATGTGATCCTGGTTGAGGGGCAATCCAGAGTCAGCGATGTCATTCGTTGGGTGACGCTGTCTCCTTGGACCCACGCAGCGCTCTACATTGGCACCATTAACGAATTACCCGGTTCAAAGCTCCAGGAAGAAATCCAAAAATTTTATGCAGGATCTCTGGATGAGCCCTTGGTCATTGAAAGCTTTCTCGGTCAGGGCACTATTGTCCAACCTGTCAGCGTCTACGAAAAAAAACATCTAAGGCTTGCGCGCCCCAAAGGCCTAAAACGCGTAGATGCACTGCGAGTGACTGAGTACGCGGTATCAAGACTCGGCGCACTTTATGACGTGCGGCAAGTTTT
>CAJYBS010000290.1 GCA_913064795.1 uncultured Gammaproteobacteria bacterium | reverse complement strand
CTCCGAGTCCACACTATCGCACGATTTCGTAATCCCCTGGACTGCCCATCCGGGAATCCTTCGAGACTCTGCAATCTTGTCGACAAACAGCATTGATTTTAACCGAAAGCGTTTTTAACATCAGCGTGCTGAACTCATGGTGCTTGAACTCAACAATGCGCGAATTCCCGATCACCCATTTGAAACTAGTGGCAGTCCTGGCTGTCATCGTTGTAATGCTATGGCTCCTCGATCTAGCCACCGACAGCAACAATATTCCTGCAGGTCAGTCTCAACGGCAAAGTCTCAGTGTCCCGATTCCTCAGGCCGAAAACAATCCACCCGCCACTACGACTTCTACAAACCCTGAAAAAAACGCGATCGAATCCGATCAGCACATGCCGCCGCCAGTTAGAATCAAAATCAGGTCGGGCGATAACCTCTCGAGTATATTCGCACGAAACAAGCTCTCTGCTGGAGATCTCCAAAGAATACTCTCGACTGAGCCTGCAAAAATACTGGCAGAACTGACTCCTGGGCAATTGATTGAGGTTCAAAGTGATGCCTCCGGCGCCATCAAGTCGCTGCACTACCAAATTGACCCCGCTCGAACCCTCGTCGCACAACGGACTCAGACTGGATTTTCAGCAACACTGGTGGAGGAATCCCCGGAGATTCGGCTCGAGAGCCTTCGCGGGACAATTACTAAGAAAAATCCATCGCTCTATCACGCTGGGAAAGCGGCCGGTCTAAGTGACAGCTTAATTATGGAATTAGCGAGTCTCTTCCAGTGGGATATTAGTTTCGCCCTTGACCTCCGAGAAGGCGATCGCTTTAGCCTGATTTACGAGGCCCTGTCGATCAAAGGTGAAGACATTGGAACGGGAAAACTCTTGGGCGCTAAGTTCATTAATCTCAAGGAAACTCACACAGCACTGTTCTTTCAAAATCAGGTAGGCGCGGAAGGTTATTTTGACCCCTCAGGACAGAGTCTACGCAAAGCGTTTATCCGGGACCCAGTTCACTTCTCTTATGTCAGCTCGTCGTTCAATCTAAATCGCAAGCACCCGATTCACAACAAGACAATGCCGCATCGTGGGATTGATTATGCAGCAAACCGGGGCACCCCAGTGCTTGCCGCTGGCGAAGGCCGAGTGATTAAAGCTGAAAGAAACGAAGCCTCAGGGAAATTTATTGTGCTTCAACACGGGGAGCAATACGTCACGAAGTATCTCCATCTTTCAAAATTTCGTCGCGGCTTGAAAGTGGGAAGTCGGGTTGAACAGGGTCAGATCATTGGCTACGTTGGCGCAACCGGCTGGGCCACTGGCCCCCACCTTCACTACGAATTCCTTGTCCACGGCGTCCACCGCAATCCAAGGACCGTTCGCTTGCCCAACGCCGAACCGATTCCAGCGGGCGAGCTTGGCGCCTTCCAGATTGCTACCCAATCGATCTTAGCCTCTCTCAATGCGACCTAAACGAATGCCTTCAGCAGCCTTGTTAGAGCCCGGGCACTGAATAATTCAATGGCTTTTAACCTTGCTAAGCGATCGCAAAGGAGTTGCCACAACCGCAGGTGACGCTTGCATTTGGATTATTGACCACAAAGCGCGAGCCTTGGAGGTCTTCTCTGAAATCCACTTCGGCACCCGCAAGATACTGATAACTTAATGGATCGATCACCAGACGGATCCCTGATTGCTCAATAGCAGTGTCATCTTCTTCAAGATCTTCATCGAAAGTAAATCCGTACTCAAAACCTGAGCAGCCTCCTCCGGTCACGAATACTCGCAAATTAAGCGATGCGTTGGCTTCTTCTTCAATTAATTGTCGCGCTTTTTTCGCAGCGGCTTCACTGAATCCGATTAAGGTTTCTATTGAGCTATCCATGTTAATCCTATGTTCATTTCAACGCTGAAATAACAATACCGAGGTGCCTCAGTCTTTTCCCTGCTTTTCGTTAACCGATTGCAAACGCCCGGCCGAAGTACTTCGAGAGACCTGAGCTCCTTCTGCAATGAGCGTCTTGATTTCCAAAGGTTGTAACTGCCGCAGACTACCCGTGCATCGACTTCCCCGTGCCATCTGCAAAGAGTGGTAAAACAGATTACCCGAGACTCTCGCTGTTTCGGTTAACTCGATGTGTTCAGTCGCATACACATCGCCTTTGACCAAACCGCTGATCGTAATGTTAGGCGCTTGAATATTACCCACGACCTCTCCGCGCGCCCCAACCGTCAAACAACTCCCCTTAGCCTCAGCAGACACCAAACCCGACAGGCGCCCATTCACAATCAATTGAGCACTGAAGGTCACTTCCCCTTGAAACTGACAGTTCTCCGCAATCAAAGACACCTGGTCTGAGTCCTGACCTTTTACCCTGTCCAACATTTTCATTTATACGTCCTCCATCTGAACATCAACCTCTTGCTGTTCTAGCAACTTACCTGCTAGCGATGTGACTTCAAGCTGAAGGGACGACGGTCTAAAGCCCTCAGGTAGTTTCAAGGCGCCTTTAAAGTTCTGAAAATACCGGAACTCATAATCTAAAGCGCTATGATCCACTAGGCCCGCGTCAACCACATCGATCAACGTCTCGCCTTCTGCCACCGTGCCCGCCAATTTTAATCCTAGCCTACCCGCTGTCTTACCGCCATCGGGGTCCGCGTGCGTGAGTAGGATTTGATAGTTTAACGTCTCTCCCTGATGTCCTGGCGCTACCTCAATACGATGCACAAACACTTCCCGTGCGCCCGCGCCCGGCGACATTAGATTTCGGTAATAAATTGCCTCATTCTCAAGCTGGGCAATTTTACTCTGTTGGTTTATCACAACATCCTGAAGGTCCGCTGCCGCAAGTTCAGAGACACTTTCGCTTAAATTGAGTTCCGCGACCTGAAACTCTAATCTTTCTATTGTTCTACGCTGTCGTTCAAATTGGTCTTCAAAAGCAACTTGATTGTTTTCTAGCTGGGCAATTTGAGCATCGAGCCCGGATCGCCCAAAAAAATATACACCCATCAGCAGCGCACTCAACAGGAGGAACGCGCCAGCTCCCAAGGCCTGTATTCGGCCATCGCGGAAGACTCTGATTTCTATGTTTCCTGCCATTGTGCTCGCCGCTTTGCTCGCCATTCTGGTTTGCAGATTTAATGTTCGCCTCGGATATCAGTATCCCGAGGCGCAACAGTCTATCAAATCACCTTCTGGCCACCAACATTATGCCGCTAAAGAGATCGTGGCAGAGCGGTTGATCGGCTAGACTGCAGACTTAACGCTATCGACCACTCAGCAATCCGTTGACCTATGATCAAAAAACTGCAACACCGACTTAAACGTCTTACGGCAATTTTTCGAATTCGTGCTTTTCGAACGGCTGTTTCATCCCTTGAAGCTGCACCTCAGTTCGCGCTCTTGGGCATCCTATCTGGATTATTAACCGGCGTGATCATCATCTTGTTTCGGGTGCTGATTGAATCCTCATTGGAATTCTTACTCCCTCTGGGTTCAGAGAGCTTCGAATTATTACCCACTTTAGAGCGTTTTTTGCTGCCGATTTCAGGCGCGTTGGTACTCGCGGCGGGCTTTTCTTTGCTCAAAGCGGAAGATCGCGGGGTTGGCGTGACCCATGTTCTCGAACGCTTGCATCGCCACCAGGGCTATATGTCTGTTAAAAACCTCTTCGTCCAATTTTTCGCGGGGGCCATTGCGCTCATTTCCGGTCAGACAGGAGGGCGAGAAGGGCCTGCCATTCACTTGGGCGCCGCAACCAGCAGCATTTTGGGACAAGTGTTGAAATTACCCAATAACTCCGTTCGGGTGCTGATAGGCTGCGGAAGCGAGGCGGCGATCGGAGCTTCCTTTAACACGCCCCTCGCCGGTGTG
>CAJYBS010000289.1 GCA_913064795.1 uncultured Gammaproteobacteria bacterium | reverse complement strand
GCTTCGGCTCACTGCTCACGAGGAGCTCATCATGTTTGATTTCACCCACAAGGTCGTTTTGATCACCGGCGCGAGCTATGGTTTTGGGGAACAGTTTGCTTATGCCTTTGCCAAAGCCGGCGCGAACCTTGTACTGACTGCACGGAGTACAGAAGCATTAGAACAAGTCGGCGAGACCTGCAGAGCCTCGGGCGCCGAGGTGATCGTGGTTGCAGGCGACGTCTCAAAAGAATCGGACGTTAACCAAGTGATCCAGCAAGGTATAGAGGCCCTTGGAAAAATAGATGTCTTAATCAACAACGCAGGCATTGCTGACCCCCGGTGCGTCTGCGACGAACAATTTGATTCCGAAACTTTTAACCAGATACTGTCCGTCGATTTAGTCGGCGCCTTTATTTACGCTAGGGAATGCGGCCGGCACATGCTCGAGCGTGGCACAGGCGCGATCGTTAACATCTGCTCCATCATGGCCAGTGGCGGCAATGAGAACAATGTCATTGGATATAGCGCTGCCAAGGGCGGTCTGCTCAACATGACCCACCAGATGGGGGTGGAATGGGCTGATCGCGGCGTTCGGGTCAATTCGGTTTCCCCTGGGTTTGTGGTCACAGAAATGACGCGACCCATGCTCGAGGCAATGGGCATGGACAAATGGATCGCGAGTCGAACGCCAATGCGGCGTCTGGGCGAGGTACAAGAGGTCACCAATGCTGTCATGTTTCTGGCGTCAGACTTAGCAAGCTACATCACCGGCGTTGACCTACTCGTTGACGGCGGCACCAATGCCAGCAATGGCACCTTCCAGATTCCGCCGATTCATCACGAATGGAATAAAACCCAAGCGATGGTGCCGTCTCCTTATGAGCCGGTTCAGCCGCGTCCGGATTGGTATCAGGCCTTAGAGGCCGGCATTCCGGGCATTCACTATCCTCCGCCCGAATCCGAAGAGTAAGCAGGTCATTAACATCAGTCATCGGACATTCGAATAAGGACGCCCACGACAAGAGCAATTGAACCATCGGGCCGTAAACGGCTTTGGCAGTGGCGCTCCGAGTCGAACGAAAGGCGCTCTTAACGAGACCTCACTGCTTTTGAAGAGCAGGACGCAGACCACCGCGCTGACGCCACCACCCGATATGCTATCAAAGTTGGCGGCACCGGGGCTACGGCGCTGGCTTGATTGAATTGATTATTTCTACAGCTGAAAACTGAGGATAAATGGCCAGATCAGGACCGACGAACCCAGCAACTTCAATGACAATGAACCCACTCAAAAAGGGCTAACCGGATGCCCGCCACCCGCTCAGTCGGCCTGTGGCTTAAATTGACGTCAAGGGTAGGATCGATACCCCGGCTGACGGCACTCGGGTGACCGCTCCGCGCTATCCTATCGATCATCCACTGACCTAATGCCGTTCAAAACTGATTGGCAAATGGGTCATACCTGATATAAACGTTGAATTCAGCCATTGCGGCGTCTCGAGAATTTTAATGTTTTTGAGACGGGATATCACTTCAATCAAAATTGCATCGATCTCAAGTTTTGCGAACCACTGCCCGAGGCAAACATGGTGCCCACCCCCAAAGGCGAGATGACGCGCACCGCCGCGATGAATATCAAGGTCATGGGGCCGATCAAAGACACGAGGATCACGATTGGCAGCGCCGTAGTACATTACGACCTTATCTCCGGACTTCATCAAAATGTCATGGAGTTTAAAATCTTGGGTCAGGGTCCGGCGCATATAAATGACAGGAGAGGTCAAACGCAGTAGCTCATCCCGTGCCTTCGGCATCATTGCGTCCAAA
Organism: uncultured Gammaproteobacteria bacterium; assembly: GCA_913064795.1. Taxonomy (GTDB): domain Bacteria; phylum Pseudomonadota; class Gammaproteobacteria; order Pseudomonadales; family Azotimanducaceae; genus UBA9926. The sequence goes on along the minus strand of CAJYBS010000289.1, from coordinate 2,070 downwards.
TCAGCGGCCAATCCACGCCACTGCTCCGGGGCATTGAGCAATTCGTAGAGTCCTGTGCCGACCAAATTTCGGGTGGTGTCGCCACCAGCATCAACCAACAACATAAAAAACAACAAGAACTCCTCGTCGCTGAGCTTTCTACCGTCGAGCTCGACGCTCAACAATTGACTGGCTAAATCATCGCCAGGTCTCGCACGTTTTTCCTTGATTACACTGAGACCATACTCGAACATCGCGCCAACCGCTGCAGCACCGGCGCCCTCGGGCAAGCTCGCGGGGTCCGAATGAATCACCTCTGTCAATCGATACAAATCACGACCGTCGGTGAGTGGCAGACCCATTAAGTCTGCAATCACGAAACTTGGCATTTCACCGGCGACTTCGTTCATAAATTCGCATTAACCGCGATCCGCCACTGCATCAACGATGCGGGTCGCGAGGGCCTTAATCCGGCCTTCATAGGCCTTCGCCGGCCCCTGGGTAAAAGCGCGAGAAATCAGTTTGCGATAGCTGGTGTGTTCCGGCGGATCCATCATCAGCATCATTTGGTGCTCCCCGCTGAGACCACCCGCCCCTGCTGCTGGATCTTGGATCATGATCGTGGGAGATGAGGAAAAAACCGCGGCGTTGCGACCGATGTCATAGACATCCTGATACCGAGTCACGGCCCAGAAGCCTGGCCCATTTGGCTCGTCATGCCAGTACACCGGCGCCTCGGCCAACAAGTGATCGTAAACCGCTGCCGGATGCCCTCCTTTAAAAGTCTCCGGATCCAGAAGATCAATATCCATCATACCCTCCTTAAAATCAGTGTCAGAGAACCCTGCTCGTGCTGGTTAAGCCGGGTGCCGAGTGGCCAAACACTCAATTTCGCCAGCACCCTCATGTACCTCACCAATGATGCGTGCAGCGTCATAGCCAGCCGATCTTAGGGCGGTAAGGTGCTCAGCGACCCGCTCTGGCGCACTAGCAATCAATAGGCCCCCGGAAGTTTGCGGGTCAAATAGGAGCTCGCTTTGGCCCCAAACCCGGTCATCCGGTGACTGACGGAGCAAAACAACCCCGGCGGCGCGGCGGTTATTTTCATGAGCCGTGCTGACAATGCCTTGCTCTGCGAGGGTGTTAAACGCGCCGGGCAAGACCGGAATTTGGTCGAGCCAAAGCGTTGCTGAAAGCCCCGGCCCCTCTAACATCTCCTTGAGGTGCGCTGCCAACCCAAAGCCCGTGACATCGGTCACAGCGTGGACGCCATCGCGGGTAAGGGTCGGTACCCCGGCTCGATTTGACAACAACATTGAAGCCACCGCTGCATCAATCCAGTCCGCTTGGGTTAGGCCGCGCATCTCAGCGGCGAACAGCGTACCGGTACCCAAGCCTTTCGTCAGGATCAATTGGTCACCAACCCGAGCGCCTTGAGCGCGCTGAATTCGAGATCGATCAGCCCACCCAGATACAGACAGCCCGATATTGAGTTCTAAACCCTCTGAGGTGTGCCCTCCGACTAACTGCCCGCCTTCCAGCTTGATTTGCTCAAGGGCGCCAGACATCACTTGCTTCAAGCTGCATCGGGTAACGTTCTCCGATGCATAAGGCAAAGTTAAATTAACCAGCACAGGCCCCAAAGACCCAGCCATCGCATAGACATCGCTCGCTGCATGGACAACGGCGATACGGGCATGCAAATAAGGATCATCAATAATCGGCCGAAAGGCATCGACGGATTGAATCAAGACTTGATCCTTGGGCGGCACCACCACCGCCGAATCGTCCAGCACCAGCTCGCCCGCTGGATCGAGCTCCGCAAGCACTTCAGTAAGAATGCTCGAAGCCACCTTGGCGCCGCACCCTCGGCACTGCATGTCCGGGTTTAGGCCGCTCAAATCATGCTGGGACGGCGTGCGGGACATTGCAGGAAACTGCTTCAAGCCATCTAAAAACCTAAAATCAATCCATCGCTTGAGTCGCCACATCCAACGATTGCTCAGCCTTAAGCCCCGGCGATAGCCAAGGGCTGTTTCGCCGCCTAGCGAGATTAATGACAAAAACGACCGCTGCGCACGGAAGGACTGC
>CAJYBS010000288.1 GCA_913064795.1 uncultured Gammaproteobacteria bacterium | reverse complement strand
GCAATTTTACATTAATGGCGAATGGGTTGATCCCGCGACCCCAGCAACTTTGGATGTGATCAATCCCGCCACCGAGCAGCCGTTTGCAACGATCAGTATGGGAAGCGCAGCAGACGTAGAAAAAGCTGTTGCAGCCGCGACTCAGGCATTCGATAGCTTCTCAACAACGACGGTCGCGGAACGCGTTGAGCTTTTGGGTGCAATTCTCGCCGAGTACACCAAACGATATGATGACATCGCTCACGCGATCTCTACTGAAATGGGCGCGCCAATTTGGTTGTCTAAGGCAGCGCAAGCGGCAACGGGGCAGGGGCACTTCGCAACGACCCTCGAGATTTTAAAGAACTATGAATGGGAAGAGCGCAAAGGCAAGTATTTGCTGCGCCGCGAGCCTGTGGGTGTCTGCGGATTGATCACGCCATGGAATTGGCCGATCAATCAGATCTCTTGCAAGGTTGCGCCGGCACTGGCGGCGGGTTGCACTATGGTGTTAAAGCCGAGTGAAGTCGCGCCGGTCAATGGCATTATTCTGGCTGAAGTCCTGCACGCCGCTGGCGTTCCCGCTGGGGTCTTTAACTTGGTCAACGGTGACGGGCCCGGTGTTGGTGAGGCGATGTCTTCGCATCCCGATATCCACATGATGTCCTTCACAGGGTCCACTCGTGCGGGCGTACTGGTTGCGAAAGCCGCAGCAGACACCGTCAAGCGAGTAGCACAGGAATTGGGCGGCAAGTCAGCCAATATCGTGCTCGAGGATGCTGACCTTGAAACAGCAGTCAGCGGCGGCGTCAGTCAGGTGTTCACCAATTCAGGACAAAGTTGTAATGCGCCAACGCGGATGTTGGTGCCCGAGGCATCACATGCTCAGGCGCTCGAAATTGCGCGTAACACCGCGGCAGCCGTTAAACCTGGCGACCCCTTTGGCGAAGGCACAACCATCGGTCCCGTCGTCAGTGAAGTGCAGTGGGATAAAATCCAGGGTCTGATCCAAAAGGGTATCGATGAAGGTGCCGAGCTGGTCTGCGGCGGTACGGGTCGGCCTGATGGCTTGAACGCAGGGTATTACGTCAAGCCAACCATCTTCGGCAATGTCACAAATGATATGACCATTGCGCGGGAAGAAATCTTTGGACCTGTGCTGACGATCCTGCCTTATAAGAATGAGGAAGAAGCCATTGAGATCGCCAACGACACGCCCTATGGGTTGTCGGGGTATGTTCAATCAGGTGATGTTGATCACGCCGTTGCGGTTGCCGCCCGCATTCGTAGCGGGAACGTCCATATCAATGGCAGTGGCGCGGATTTTACAGCGCCCTTTGGTGGCTATAAGCAGTCCGGTAATGGCCGGGAATGGGGCGATCTTGGTTTCGAAGAATTCCTCGAAACCAAAGCTGTCTTTGTCCCTGCTGCCTAGAGCGATGCGGTGGGCTAAAATAGCCTGAGCATTTGTTTGATCTAAAACGCCCCGGTTGGGGCGTTTTTTTTGCAGCAAGGTGATGGCGGTAGTGTTTGGCTCATTATCAATGCCCTGAATCGCTTTGGCTCCAGGGTTTTCAATCCAAAGACCCATGGTAGACTCAAAACTGACACATGTTTGGAGCATCGGAGTATGGCGAGGGTAGAAACTGGAACAGAAGATTTATTGGCAGAGAATCAAGACGGGGTTGGCATCATTACGCTGAACCGCCCGGAAGCGCGTAACGCAATGTCGGGCGAGATGAACGCGGCGCTTTCCCAGACCTTAGCCGATTGGGAACTTGATCCTGGGATTAAGTGCATCGTGATTACGGGTGCGGGTAAAGGGTTTTGTGCCGGCGGTGATGTAAAAGGCATGGCCGCATCCGGGGATGGCACTGTTGGGGATAACACAATCGACGGCGCTATCCACAAACAACGCGTGAACCAGCGGGCAACCGCGGGTAAGTTATTCAAGATGCCAAAGCCAACCCTTGCTGCATTACCCGGAGCAGCTGCAGGAGCAGGCTTAAGTTACGCGCTCGCCTGCGACATGCGGGTGATGGCCTCTACCGCGATTATGACCACGGCTTTTGCCCGGGTGGGGTTTTCCGGGGACTATGGCGGCACGTACTTTATGACTCAACTATTGGGCACTGCAAAGGCGCGAGAGCTCTATTACCTCTCGGACCGCATCGATGCGGCTGAGGCGCTACGGCTTGGCTTAACCAACTGGGTGGTCGAGCCTGACATGTTGATGGATAAAACCATGGAGATCGCTAATCGCCTTGCCCAAGGCCCTACAGTTGCCTATCGGTACATGAAAGAGAACTTAAATCGCGCACTTGTAGGCGATGTCGATGATTGCCTGGATCTTGAAGCAACGCACCATGTTCATTGTGGTCAAACCACGGACCATAAAGAGGCGACGAAGGCGTTTGTCGATAAGCGTGAGCCGGTCTTTTTTGGGCGTTAATCAAATTTAAACGCTCAATCGACTTGAGCCTAATCGGGTTGATGAAAGGGCCGCTTCTTGCGGCCTCAATCAAAGGGGCAGCAGTCCCTTGCGTGAATATCATCGTAAACGGATGAATAAATCCAGAGGACGCCCATGGCAATTGCTTATCTCAACGGTGCGTGGACGGCTCCGAGCGACGCTAAAATTTCGGTTTTCGACCGGGGCTTTATGTTCGGTGATGGGGTCTATGAGGTCATGCCAGTCTACGGCGGTAAAATTTTCACCAAGACTGCCCACCTTGAACGCCTTGCCCGATCCCTCAGAGAAATTCGGTTGACAACTCGGTTTTCGGAAGATGACTGGTCGCAGCTGCTGGATCAGGCGGTCGTGAAGGCGGGTGAGGATAACGCCCTGATTTACCTGCAAGTGACCCGTGGGGTGGCGCCCGAGCGCTCCCATGCCTATCTCGCCGCTGAGCCGACGGTGCTGATTACGGTGACGCCTTTTACCCCAAACAACGAGCAGGACATCGTAAGCCTGAGGGTCTGCACCAAGGAGGATTTTCGCTGGCACCGCGCGGACATCAAGGTGACGAGCCTGATCGCCAACGGAATGATCAAAAATGAGGCGCTAGCGGAGGGCTACCACGACGCGATTATGGTTCGAGCGGGTTTTGTGACCGAAGCTACGTCTTCTAACGTATTCATGGTGGTCGATAGCGAGATCATGACCCCGCCAAAAAGTGAGCTACTGCTCCACGGCATCACCCGAGAAGAAGTCATTAGAATCGCGCAGGGGCTGGACTTGAAGGTCAAAGAATGCGAGGTTCAGGCGAGTGCGCTTGAAGGAGCCGATGAGGTTTGGTTAAGCGCTACGGGCATGGAAGTGCAGCCGATCGGAGAAATCAACGGCATGCAGGTCGGTGATGGAAAACCCGGGCCCATCTGGCGGCAGATGTTCCGAGCTTTTCAAGACGAGAAGCAGAAGGCGATCGAATGTATCGATTAAAGTAAGCGAAAAGATTCATTGGACGACTTGTTGTTGTCCGGAATAAAGTACAGTCACGAAAACTGAGGAGAAGTAATTATGGCGTTGAAAGACTCCAAAACAGAACAGAACTTGAAAGATGCCTTTGCTGGCGAATCCCAAGCAAACCGTCGTTACCTCTATTTTGCATCAAAAGCAGACGTAGAGGGCTACAACGATGTGGCAGCAGTCTTCCGCTCAACCGCCGAAGGCGAAACCGGTCACGCCCACGGGCACCTCGAGTACTTGGAAGAAACCGGAGATCCTGCGACAGGTCTGCCAATGGGTAACACCGCCGACAATTTGAAGGCGTCGGTCGCAGGTGAAACCCACGAGTACACGGATATGTATCCGGGAATGGCCTCAACGGCGCGAGATGAAGGGTTCGACGAAATCGCAGATTGGTTCGAAACCTTGGCCAAGGCAGAAAGAAGCCACGCAAATCGCTT
>CAJYBS010000287.1 GCA_913064795.1 uncultured Gammaproteobacteria bacterium | reverse complement strand
GGTCAGGACTATTTGTGCGGTGACCGGTTCTCTCTGGCGGATATTTTACTGGCTGTGTTTTTGGAATTCGGTGGGCAAGTCGGACAACCTATGAATCCAGCTCATGCCAATATTGCCGCCTGGCACGGGCGGGTAAAAGATCGTCCCTGCTTCTCTGCCTGAGTCAAGCGGTTGCACTGAACTTCAAGGGCGGAGCCTTTCGCAGAGGACCTGGTGGCTTAGGGCCACCATTCCCAGGGCAGTGCGAGGCGTAAAGCGACCAAGGAGGATGAAAAAATGTTTCAGGGAATGAACTTTGCACCGGCGCAGCTTCCTCCAGAGCTTGCAAGGGTCCGAGAAGAGGTCCGTGATTTTCTCAATCAAGAAAAGGACTGGGTACCTAATTCCGACTTTAATGCCGGGGCCTGTCCTGACTTCTCGAAGCGGTTCGCAGCCAAAGGCTGGATAGGCATGACTTGGCCAAAGGCCTACGGGGGAGGGGAGCGATCCTTTTTAGAGCGGTACGTTGTGACGGAAGAGCTTCTGGCTGCGGGTGCTCCGGTGGGTTGCCACTGGATTGCTGATCGGCAAAGCGGTCCACTGCTTCTGCGATTTGGCACCGAGGCCCAAAAGGCGCAGTTTTTACCAGAGATTGCGGCAGGCAACCATTTTTATTCCATCGGAATGTCTGAACCCGATACGGGTTCAGATCTTGCGTCGATCAGAACCAGTGCGGTTGCAGTTGAAGGTGGCTGGAAACTCAACGGCAGTAAGATTTGGACCAGTAATGCCCACCTGAATCATTATTTGGTGGCGCTGGTTAGAACGTCCCCACCGTCGGAGCAGCGTCACGCGGGCATGAGTCAATTTATCGTGCCCCTGCAGGCCGAGGGCGTCACGATCCGGGGCATTGAAAACCTGGCCGGAGAGCAGGATTTTAATCAGATCTTTTTCGACGACGTGTTTATCCCCGATGATCACGTGGTGGGAGAGCCAGGCAACGGCTGGGCTCAAGTGATGAGTGAGCTGGCCTATGAACGCAGTGGTCCAGAGCGGTTTTTAAGTGCTTTTAGGGTATTAGTTGAGTTTGGTAAGAGCATCGCGCCGAATCCCACCGAGGCCCAAACCCGGCTCTACGGGCAGATGGTGGCTCACTTGGTGGTATTGCGCCGGATGTCCATCTCGATTGCGAGTCTGCTGGAGGCGGGTGAAATGCCTGATAATGAGGCTGCCTTGATCAAAGATTTGGGCAACAATTATGAGCGATGGGTCCCAGAGATGATTCGATTACAGCAACCGGATGAGGTGTCCGAAGGTTTTGCTCAGGCGCTCAATGATTGTGTTTTGCATGCGCCATCTTTCACGCTACGCGGGGGTACACGGGAAATTCTGCGTGGGATGATCGCCCGTGGCTTGGGACTGAGGTAGACGATGAACGAACAACAGCAATTGATGGCGTCGGTGACGCGTCGAATTCTCAGTGACCATTGCAGCACCGAGTTGTTGGATCAAGCAGAGCAGGGGCAATATCCAGAAGCGCTTTGGACACTCCTAGAAGAGCAAGGTCTTACGACCCTCGGCGGGTTTGAGGCTTTGGGCGGAGGCGGCGGTGATTTTTGCGATGTTTTGGTGGTGCTTCGAGAGGCGGGACGCTATGCGTTGCCGCTACCCCTGGCTGAAACATTGCTGGGTGTGAGTGTGTTGTCCGCTCTCGGTGTGGCGCTCTCAGACGGTCCTTTGGTGATGGCGTCCGGGCAATTCTCTTTGGATGCGGACCAGCGTCTTGTGGGAAGAGGCGCGAGAATCAGATTTGGTCGTGATGCAAAAACGTTGCTCGTTGTTGCTGAACGCGATGATCAAACGGTTCTATGTCCGGTTCTAGCCTCCCAGGTTGAAATTGAGCCCGGAGTGAATCTTGCGGGGGAGCCCAGTGATGCTGTGGTAATCGATCAGAAGATCGAGACCTCAAATCAGATCGTTTTGAGTGGTGAGGGGCTGCAGGCTATTGAGATGCGCGGAGCGGCTATGCGGTCGGTGATGATGGCGGGTGCTTTAGAGGAAGCCTTGAGTCTGACCGTCGGGTATGCGTTGGAACGAAGCCAGTTCGGGAAACCGATTGCTAAGTTTCAGGCTGTTCAACAACAATTAGCTGTTTTTGCAACTCAGGTGGCTGCCAGTACTCGGGCCGCAGAGACCTTGATGGTTACACAACCTCTGAATCTCATGGATGTCGCCATTGCCAAGGCCAGGATTGGGGAAGCGGCAGGGTTGTCGGCTGAAATCGCTCACCAGGTCCACGGCGCAATCGGGTACACCAAGGATCATCGGTTAAATCACCTAACCCGTCGACTTTGGTCTTGGCGCGATGAATTTGGGCATGAGGGATATTGGCAGGAGCATTTAGGTCGTGAGTTGCTGGCAGATACGAAAACGGAGCTTTGGCAGCAAATCACTGCGATGGGTTAATCCCTGAGATTGCACTCGATGACGCCAGCAGAGTGTCTAAGAGCGTGTCAACACGCGCTACGATAACAAGTCTTATACTGGCAGGCGCGCAAAACCGAAGGCTGCTCCATCAACGTTGGGGCTGGGCAGTGAGCAGGTTAAGGGCGAGGCGACATGCTTCGATGATGCTGCCAAGAGGGTTCCTTGAAAGAGGCTCTGCTACAAGAGGCTCTCATCCACGAAGCTCTCCTGCAAGAAGTGCTACTTCAAGAAGTGCTACTTCAAGAAAGTCCCCTACTCGGGCAATGAGAAAGTTGTTTGGGTGGTGGGCGTTTCGCGGCACAACACTTCCCCGGTTTCTATAAGCCGGATCATGGCGCTGAGCACAGATCGTTCTGCGGCCGGGAACATTCTTGGATCGGTTTGGGTGTACATCACCGGGACCATGTCTGGGATTTGAGTAATACCGTCTCTCAAGCACGCCATAATCTGCTGTTCTCGCTCTCTTCGGTGATCGATGAACGCTTGAACAAAGGGTTGGACATCGGTGATCGCTGTCCCATGGGTCGGCCAGTAGATTTGATCATCTCGAAGTTGTAATTTTTTGAGGCTGTCCATATACGCTGTCATGTCGCCGTCAGGCGGTCCGATGACGCTTGTCGACCAACCCATCACATGATCACCTGTAAATAGGGCCTTTTCTTCCTGTAGGCAGTAACACATGTGATTAGAGGTATGTCCAGGGGTGTAAACGCATTCAATGGTCCATCCATCTCCCTGAATGATCTCACCATCGGATACATGATGATCCGGTTCAAAAGCCATGTCACCGCCTTCTTCTATCGGCGTTCCTTCCGCAATTTTTCCGGCGCCATGACGCCCAAAACCGAAGGTTGGTGATCCCCAGATCTGTTTTAGAGGTTCAGCCGCAGGAGAATGATCCATATGCGTGTGAGTAATCAGAATATGGGTAACTCGCTCCCCGGAGAGTGTATGCTCCAGAGCTTTGATGTGCTCATCGATCATGGGTCCTGGATCGATGACCGCCACATTCCCGTGACCAATAATGTAGGTGCCCGTGCCGTTAAAGGTAAAACCCGATGGGTTGCGGGCGGTGATTCTCCGGACCAAAGGGGAGACGATTTCTAGCTTGGCATAGTCAAAGTCATATTGATAAACGTAAGGGATCTTTACAGTCATAGTCAGCTCCTCAATAGGATCGATTCTATCAGATTACGCCGTGCAGGGAGGGACGATATATTTTGCATTTTGCAATGAATTGTCCAATATACTGCTTAGAACGCAGCGATTAAAAAGGGAGGAGAGGTCATGACCAGCGAAATGAGTTCCGCCAATCGATTGATCGAGATTGGGATTGCACTGTCCGCCGAAAAGGACACCACGGTCCTTATGGAGAAGATTCTTCTTGAGGCAATGGATATTTCTAAAGCGGATGGGGGGACGCTCTA
>CAJYBS010000286.1 GCA_913064795.1 uncultured Gammaproteobacteria bacterium | reverse complement strand
TGGCATCCAGTAGGTCTTGATGTAATCACCAGCGTTGGTGTATTCCACCATCCCCGTTCTGCCACCATGATCTGCCTCATTAGACAGTCCGGTAATCAACATTCGACCAGGCAGTGCGTAGGACGTGTGCGGCCCGACAACGCCACCCGATTTAGCGACGAAGTCGTCGATGGTTTTATGCAAGCTGGGTTTGGCTGGGTCCGAGTGGACATCAAAAATAAAAATCTTGTTGGTATCGAGACCGCTTGCCCACAAGTAGCGTCGATCGTCGGTAAAGCCAGAATGGTGCGCCTCATTGCGCCCGCCGACGGAAAGTGAGCTGACAACCTCGCCGTAGTTATCTCGGTTTGGATTGACGGCAACGGTGACGAGCTTATCCTGCTCATCGCCAATACCCTCGACGCCCAGTGTCCAGACGTAAACAAAGTCCTCTTGTCCCACAATTTTCGCCATATAAGGAGACATGCAAGTCTCATCGGCGACGGTGAATGGGCTCAGTAGGGCCACAGCGGCCAGGGCTATGAATTTTTTCATTGTAGGTGTCCTTTATCCTTACCATGAAGAGCGTACAATGGTCGCCTATGGCGATGCAAATCTTAGTTTACCGCATTTTTTTTGTGAGTGTGTTGGCGATAATGGGCTGCCAGATTGCGGTGGCTCAGCCCAATTTAGGACTCTCTGGATTGAAGCCTGACGACGATCCGAGGTTGGTGCGACTTGGCCAGCAACTTTTTTTTGACCGCCGTTTATCATTTAACAACACGCTTTCCTGTGCGATGTGTCACATCCCTGAGCAAGGTTTTGCTCAGAATCAATTACAAACCTCGGTGGGTTTCGAGGGACAAGTCACTGAACGTAACGCGCCGACCTTGCTGAATGTGGGGCTCTATCAAACGCTCTTTTATGATGGCCGAGAGTTTTCTTTAGAGAACCAAATTTGGAGCCCCTTGCTGGCCACTCGTGAAATGGCTAACCCCTCAATGGGCTGGGTAATCCAGCAATTGCAAAACATTGGTGAATACGCCCAGCAGTTTGAATACTTCCCTGAGGGGTTGACACCAGCGACCCTCGGACAAGCACTGGCTGCTTATCAGCGCTCTTTGATTGCGGCGAATAGCCCATTTGACCGGTGGTACTTTCTGGGAGATGAAAGCGCGGTGTCTGAGCCGGTCAAGCGCGGTTTTGCCCACTTTAAACGCCTAGGTTGTACGGGTTGCCATCTCGTTTCGGACAAGGAGGCGAAGTTTACGGATCAACAATTTCATAACACGGGTCTCGGGTATCATCGGTCAATGGGAAATGGCGCGCTGGCGAGCTCGTTTGTTGTTGGAGGCTCGAGAATCATTACGACCATGGAACGCTTTGATGATCGTCGATCCAACGATCTCGGCCGTTATGAGGCAACCCAGGATCCCCAGGATCGATGGAAGTTTAGAACCCCGAGTTTAAGAAACGTTGCACTTACTGCACCTTACATGCATGACGGTACACTACCTACCCTTAGATCGGTGATCGATTTTTACGATCAAGGCGGCTTTGAAGCTCCCGGCCGAGACCCGAGAATCAGAAAGCTCTCTTTGACTGCCGATCACAAAGCGGAGTTGGAAGGTTTTCTCAGGTCGTTAACCAGTGACGAAGTCGATCACCTCATTGAACTGGCGAGAGGGGAAACCAGTCCCTGATTCAACCGGCGCTTGCACGGCGATTTAACCTGCCCGCCTAAAGCACCTGGCTTCGATTAAAAAAGCACCTGGCGTCGTTTAAAAGGAGGTGGCTTCCCTTAAATCGACGCATCTCCCTGGGTTGAGCGGTAAGAAGCAATTCTCAGTGCCTAAGGCATCAACATCTTGGGCGTGTAAAACCATTCCCCGAGGACTGAGCGCTATAAATCGACCGGAATGCCAAACGCCATTTGCTTGAGTTCTGCTGGCAGCAGCCGTTGCATCAAATCAAAAGCAGTGGTTCGGTCAAACTCTGGATACATCAAACTTTGTTCGACGGAACCCAAATCGCCGAACAAATCGTCGTGATGAAGGGTGAAAACGGTGTGAGCCCGTCGTTGGTGAACGAATTCATCAAGGTACTGGTTTTGATAGTCTCGGGTCAGGCCGGTCAGTCCGCCGGTTCCCAGAAAAACTGTATCGACCTTAAGGTCATCGAGCGCGCCTGGGATAAAGCCTGCGCTGCCTTGGATCAAAAAACGGCCCTTAGGATGGGTAAAAATGAGCGTGTAGGCTTTACCTAGCTTCCAAGCTGTATAGGGCGCAGGCAAGGTTAAAGGCTGGGTGACAGTGCCTGAGATCGGACCATTGGTTGCCAGCGGCGCATGTTTTGATTCAACGAATTCGATCTTAAATTGCCCCAAATCATAAGGGACCTTCTCATCAACGACGATGATTTGTTGAGCGGCCAGTTGAGAGCCTTTGGCAATGAGCGCGGTAGATTCTGAGCCCATCAAGACTGCGCCGGTTTGCTTAGCCACCTCAGCGCTGTCCATCGCGTGATCAAAATGCGAGTGAACGGGTATGACTGCTTTGAGCCTGTTAATTGAGAATCGGTCCAGGACGTCACGAATCGTTTCGAGCTCTGGTTCGATCGGGCGCTCGAGCGCGAGGTCCATGAGGCTGGGCCGGCTGAAGAATCCATCGATTAAAATTTGTGTGGTTCCATCGTCGATCAGGAGGGTCGTCACGCCAAACCAAGTGACCTGAATCGATGTTGAATCCGGTTCGGCGGGCTTGGCATAGGGGATGCCTAGGTCTTGCATTTTTGGAACGCTCACTGCCCAGAGCGTCGCGATGATGACTAGGCTACAGACAACTGTAATAAAGACTTTCATGGTATTTGACCTCTAAGCATCAGTTAAGGACCCATCGCTGTGGAAGGACCCTGCCTTAAACAATCGCAGCGTTGATGCGCGGGGAACACCAATAGTTTGAGGGATAACTATGGATTAAGGGGCATCTGCAATTTGAGCAATCAGCGAGATCAAGGCGTTGTCTTTAGCGCGCCTAGGGCCTGACAGTCACCCAAACAAATGCGCGAAGGTAACGCGCCGGGATGCTCGAAGCGATGGCTTAGAGTATCCCGGTGGGGTTAAAGATGAGCGCTGATCCAAGGGCGAGGTTAACGCACTGAACGCTCCAACTAAAGACCGCTCCAATCTAAGGCCGTTCTAATCTAAGACCGCTCCAATCTAAGACCGCTTCAATTTAAGAATGCTTCGATTAAAGCCTCCGTTGATCAGGTTGCGCTGCCCCGCGGTTTCAGGACTTGTCTACACTCCAGATTCCAGGACCTTTGGTTGCGATAAACAGGAACGCAAAGCAATAGAGCGCAGCTAACTCGCCACCATTTAGCATTGGGAATAGATCGCGCATTCCATGTGCCATCCAATAGGCCACCGCCATGGTCCCACTGCAAATAAACGCAGCGGGCCGAGTCAATAAGCCAATCATGACCAAGATACCACCAATCAATTCGATGCCCCCCGCTGCGATCATCAATGGGCTGAGGTCATAGGTAAATTCTTTTGGGAAGTTTAAAAGTTTCTGCGAACCGTGAAAAATGAACAAAAGCCCTGTCACGATTCGCAAGGCGGCATAAGCTTGGGCTTCGAGTCCAGCAAGCAGGTTGTTAAATTGTGTCATGGCATCATCTCTCTATCAGTGAATGGTTGGCGTAAACAAGTACGCTCTCAATTGTTGCAGTGCTTTCAAACTTATAGGCCCGCCTCCTCAATTACAAGCGTGCCGTCGATAGGAGAGAATTTCGCCTGGTGACCGCGAGGGCGTGTTGGTGGTGCCGGCCCGGGCTGGTTTTTAGTGCGCCTATTGCGCCTATATAGAGGGCTGTGCCGTCTGTGGAGCAAAATCCAGTGGTCGTGAGAGGTCACATAGA
>CAJYBS010000285.1 GCA_913064795.1 uncultured Gammaproteobacteria bacterium | reverse complement strand
CTTCACTTATCCGCCGATGCTATTTGTCGCCTGGGCCAGCTCGAACGGAAGATCAGCGTGGTTTACGAGCAACCCCCTGCACAGGTGCCCTGTCAGGTGCGCTACGTCAAAACCCCTGAGCACGAGATCTCATTTCCCTGGCGCGCCGCTCGAGAGATCGGCTACTGTGAAGCCCGTGTCAAAGCATTGGCCGAAAAGTTCCAATCGTTGGGCTGGACCTGCGAAGACCTTGCCGCCAACGAGCAACGCTCTGCCACCGATGACATCCCCGTCAGCGCAGACACTTCTGATCCAACCTGATCGAAGATCGCACTTTAGCGACGTTATCGACGCTCTATTTATGCTGCGAGATCTTTTTATCTGGGAGCCTTTTTATTCTGTAAGGTCTTTTCCCTGGGTTTCGGTCAGCGCTGAGAGAGACAGCAGTGTCAGCGCGGCTGCTAAGGCAATGTAGAGCGAAACGTAAAAAATCCCGAAATTGTTCCACAACAAAACAGCAATGGTTGGGGCCAATGCACCGCCGACGATTGCTCCTAACTGGTAGCCCAACGAAGCACCGGAGTAGCGAACTTCGGTGCTAAAGAGCTCGGTAAAAAAAGCAGCCTGGGGCCCATACTGCATCCCCAAAAATACCAAACCCAATGACACTGCCAAAACAATCGCGTAGGGATTCCCGGTATCGATTAGCGGGAACAGAGCAAATCCCCAAAACCCCGTTAAAATGGCGCCCCATTGATACACCCGCTTACGGCCAATCCGGTCTGATAGGCCAGAGAAATAAAACTGAGTGGGGACCATGATTGCGGCGGCTATGAGTACCGCGGTCAGCATGACATCACGAGAGAGCTCGACGGTCGGCGAGTTCACCCCATAAGCGACGATAAACGCGATCAAAATATAGAAGGTGACCTGAATTGACAGGAAAGCTCCTGCCGCTAGAACAATCCGCTTAGGGTAACGACGGATGACTTCGGCTACCGGAGATTTTTTAAGCCCAGAGGCCTCGTCTGGATTTTCCGCTTTACTCTCGGCTAACGCTTTGAACGCAGGCGTATCTTCTAGCTTCAACTGCACGTACATCGAGATAATAATCAGCACAAAACTGGCGATGAACGGGAGTCTCCAGCCCCAATCCATGAATTCCTCTTCGGTTAACCCGGCACTGACGCCCAAAAATGCCAGGTTCGCTAGTATGACCCCAACCGGGGCGCCGGCTTGAGCGTAAGCGCCATACCAACCCCGCTTTTCAACCGGAGCATTTTCCGTGACCAGCAGCATCGCGCCACCCCACTGTCCCCCGATGGCCAAACCCTGGACAAATCTCAGCAAAACAAGCATCAAGGGTGCTAAAACGCCAATACTCGCATAGGTCGGGAGCAAGCCAATCAGCGTCGTTGCCACGCCCATCATCATCAAGGCCACCACCAACGTTTTTTTCCGGCCAACACGATCCCCGTAATGACCAAAAATGACGCCGCCCAGTGGACGTGCCACAAAACCCACCGCAAAAGTGCTGAACGAAGCGATCAGCACCACCATCGTTGGCAGATCCTCAGGAAAAAACGCGGTGGGAAAGATCACCGCAGCGGCGGTCCCGTATAAAAAAAAGTCATACCATTCGATACTTGTCCCAGACAAGGACGTCAGCGCTACTTTGCGCATACTGCGTTCTTTCGACGGTCCAATGATCTGGTTTTCTTCCGCCATTACAATCTCCCTTTTCCAAGTTCCAAATCACCTTTGGCCAAATTCAACCGTAGGAGATCATTTGCGCCCTCCACCAAGCGTAAAGACCGCACTCTCCGGTAGAGAGATTCTAGAGGATGGCCCACCACCAGCGCCTGCCCGCCCACCAACTGTACAGCCCAATCCACAACAGACCCAGCGACTTCAGTGCAAAATACCTTGGCTGCAATCACTTCATTGACGCTGTTTTCCGCCTCATCAACGAGCCTCGCAGCCCGGTACAATACGCTCCGGGCTGCAAAGGTCTGAATCCTAAGCTCAGCATAGCGCAGCCGAACACCCTCTTTGTTACCCAAAGGCGTTCCGGTCCGGTGCGGGGCCAAGAGATGCTCCGCAACGTAACGAATCGCCCACTGGCTCATGCCCATCGCCTCCGCCGCAACCATCAGTCGCACATTGCCGATGTTGGCGAGCGCTCTTGGCATGCCCTCTCCCAACTCACCCACCACATGCCAGAGCGGCACGCGAACCGACTCAAACCTAAAGGATGCGTGACCACCACCCTCCATAGAACTAAATGTGCTATCCATGATGACCCCTGGCGCGGTTCGATCGACTACCACCATCGCAGTACCCAATTTTTTGCCGCTGGGATCCTCAACATTCACTAGAATCGACAAGAAGTCAGCAGTCTCCCCCCCGGTGACATAAGATTTCTGGCCGGTAATCATCAACGAGTCATTTTCGACAACTGCCCACGTGGGTCTTACAGCGTTGTCAGGCTCTGTAAATCCAAACGCGCCTCGTCGGGTTCCAGCGAGCAGCGGATCAAGATACGCGGATTTGAGATCCCCTTGAGCGTGATGCAGCAAGCCAGGTCCAGGCCCAAAAATATACCGTGTCAGAGGGGCATTGGCACTGGCCCATAGCTCCCGTAACATCGTGAGCTCTAGAACGCTCGCCGGGCGGCCGCCATAGGCTTCTGGTTGCGTTTTATAAAAGTAACCCGCCAATTTGGAAGCCTCACGCACCTCAACCGCGACCTGATCGGGGTCCTCCCCTGCTTCAACCCGCAGTTCCCGCGGCTTTATCTCTACCTGCAAAAAAGTCTCTGCATCAGTTTTAATCTTTTGAAGCGCGCTGCTGAGTTGGTCGGGCATATCAAAGTCTCTCTGCTTCCTGGGCTGATCGCCTAGACAACTGACATAAAAATTACTGATTAACAACAATTTACCTTTTTTAGGTCGGCTTAACTACAAGCCTGGCCTAATTTGTTATATTCAAGTTCGAACCAAACGAGATTCAATATGAAAGTTGCAATTGGGATAGGCAGTGCGTACTACAATGGCGATGATTGGGATGAGCTGGTCGACTACACCGTCGCCGCAGATCAAATGGGGGTTGACTATGTCTGGTCTGCTGAGGCCTGGGGCATGGACGCAATTGTACCCTTGGCCTACCTCGCGGCGAAAACCCAACACATCAAGCTTGGCACAGGGATCATGCAAATCAGTGCGCGTGTCCCACCCATGATTGCCATGACAGCCCAAAGCCTGCGAACAGTTTCAAAGAATCGATTCGTGTTGGGTCTAGGCGTCTCGGGACCCCAAGTTGTGGAAGGACTCCATGGAGCAGCCTTCGCAAAACCCCTGTCCCGACTGAGAGAGTGTGTGGATATTATCCAACTGGGTCTATCGAGCGAGCGAGTCGCCTATCAAGGAAAGCACTATGTTCTGCCCAGACCAGGGGGTGAGGGTAAGCCCATTCGCTTATCGCAACCGCCCCAGCCTGACTTGCCGATTTATCTGGCGACCCTTGGGCCCAAAGCGATGGAGCTGACCGGCGAAGTCGCTCGTGGATGGTTGGGTACATCCTTCATTCCTGAGCAGGCGGACATCTTCTTAGAACCGCTTATGAAAGGTCTACAAACCTCCGGGCGAACCATGACGGATATCGACATTCAAGTCGGTGGTAGCTTTGAAATCGATGACGATGTTGAGAAACTGATCAACGCTAGAAGACCCGCGATGGCCTTCACGCTGGGCGGCATGGGTTCGGCTCAAACTAACTTTTATAATGATGCATTTAAACGAGCAGGCTATGAAGAGGCCGCTGTTAAAGTGCAGTCACTGTGGGTCAATGGCGACAAAGAAGCAGCGATGAGAGGCGTTCCTGATGCGAGGGGCTTAAACACGCATCTCATGGGAACCCGAGAGCTGATCATTG
>CAJYBS010000284.1 GCA_913064795.1 uncultured Gammaproteobacteria bacterium | reverse complement strand
GGATTGTCGGGGGAGGACCGCCTATCGCCGTGGGTGCAGCATTCTCTAATAAGTTCCGAAAAACGAAACAGGTGTCCGTGACATTTTTCGGCGATGGCGCCTCGAATGAAGGCAGCTTTCACGAGGCGGCAAACATGGCAGCGCTCTATCAACTGCCCTGTGTGTTTGTGTGTGAGAACAATGGTTTTGGTGAGTATACGGCGCAGACCAACCATCAGGCTGTTACCGACGTCGCTGATCGCGCCGCAGGTTACGGAATGCCGGGGGTGGTTGTCGATGGTATGGATGTGATGGCCGTTTATGAAGCGGCCGAGGCAGCCGTTGAGCGGGCCCGATCGGGACAGGGGCCGACGCTCCTAGAGTGCAAGACCTACCGCTATTATGACCATGTGGGCGTTCGGGGGATGGGGTTGACCTATCGGACTGATGAAGAAGTCGAGGCCTGGAAGGCTCGAGATGCGATTGAAAGCTTTGAAGCATTGTTAATCAAGCAGGGTGTCTCAACGAAAAAGAAAATTGAAAACGTCTACGCCCGGGTCAATGAAGAAATTATCGAAGGGGTTGCCTTTGCCGAATCCTCGCCATTCCCCACCGAGGAAGATTTATTACAAGACGTTTACTTTGTAGGAGCGGGATCATGAGCGAAGCGATGAAAGATCAACCCAGAGTTTTGCCCTATGTTTCCGCCATCACGGAAGCGGTTCAGCAAGTGCTCAAGGAGCAGGACAATGCCTTCGTTGCGGGTGAGGATGTTGGCCAGGCGGGCAGCGTGTTCGGCTACTACCAAGGGTTACTCGCTGAATTTGGTGATCGAAGGATTGTCGACACCCCCATCAGCGAAAAAGGCATTATTGGTCTTGGGGTGGGTGCTGCAGCCACGGGCTGTCGACCGATTTTGGATGTGATGTTCATGGACTTTTTGGGCGAGTGCATGGATGAAGTCGCCAATCAAATGGCCAAAATGCGGTTCATGTTTGGTGGTGGTGCAACCCTGCCGATTACCGTGCTGACCATGGCCGGTGCTGGTATGAATCTAGCGGCTCAACACTCACAGAGTTGGGAGGCTTGGCTGGCTCATCTTCCAGGGGTCAAAGTTGTAATGCCCTCCAATGCCTACGATGCTAAGGGTCTCATTATTGCGGCTGCGAGAGATGATAACCCTGTTTTTGTTGTGCTCAATAAGATGAGCCTGGCGATGCCTGCGGAGGTTCCAGAGCAGATGTATGAAGTGCCGATTGGCACCTCCGCCGTGGTTCGCCCGGGGGAAAATTTTACAATACTTGCGATTGGGCGAATGGTTCACGAGGCGCTTGCCGCAGCAAAAACCTTGGAAGGCCTTGGTGTAGATTGTGAGGTCATTGATGTCAGAAGTATTCAGCCCTTTGACAGCGCGACAGCGGTGGCTTCCATCGAAAAGACCCATCGAGCACTGATTGTGCATGAAGCCGTCCGGTTCGGCGGCTTTGGCGGCGAAATTGTGGCGCAGCTCCAAGAGGAAGCCTTTGATTATCTTGATGCGCCGATCGCACGGGTGGGTGCTCCTTTTTCTCCCGTACCCTATAGTCCCGCACTTGAAAAAGTTTATATACCGAATGCGGACAATATCGTTGCGGAAGTTAAAAAGGTTCTAGGACTCTAGGGAATGCACGCCATTGGGTTGGTGGCCAACCCGGCATCCGGGAAGGATATTCGTCGTTTGGCGGGCAAGGCCTCGGTTTTTGACAACCGGGAAAAATTAGCGATCGTCAAGCGCGCTGTGACCGGTGCAATCGCGACAGGGGCGCAGCGATTCGTCTACATGAGCGACTCCCATGGCATTGTCTCGGAGGCGATCAAAACAATTCGAGTGCCGAGACACGTGCGGTTCGAAGCGCTTCCCAGTCCCAAAACATCGTCTGCGATGGACACGACCGCAGCGGCTGAACAAATGGCCACCAAAGATTGTGCGGTGGTCTTGGTTCTCGGCGGTGATGGGACCAACCGTGCTTTTGTGAAAGGATGGCGGGATGCGACGCTTGTGTCGCTGTCGACGGGTACGAACAATGTGTTCCCGGTGATGGCTGAGGCAACGGTCGCAGGGATGGTCCTGGGGTTGATGGCGACAGGAAACTTGAAGACGCGCTCTGTTGCACGGCGGGTCAAAATTATTGATGTATTGATCGATGCTGAAGCCGACGACTTAGCCTTGATCGATGCGGTGGCAACGAGCGATACCTTCATAGGCGCCCGGGCATTACTCGAGCCGGATCGTCTGAGAGAAGCCCTATTATGTCGGGCTGAACCTGCGGCGGTGGGAATGACAAGTCTAGGCGGCTTGATCCGACCAGTGGTTGATGGGGATGATTTTGGTTTGCACCTCGTCTTCTCGAAAGGGGGGCGATGCTTAAAGGCACCCATCGGGCCAGGCCTATTCGCCACACTGAATGTGGGATCGACGAGGAAGGTCGGGTTCGACCGGTCGATTGTCTTGGAGGGGCCGTTGGTACTGGCTTTTGACGGAGAGCGGGAGCGGATGGTCGGTGTGAATCAAACCGTGAAGATGATGATTTCTAGGACCGGCCCTTGGGTCGTTGATCTCAATCAAGCCATGCAACTCTGCGCGAAGAGGAAATTGCTGCTTGAATCTAACCCTTGAATACAATTTTTGAATAAAAGTAGGGGAGTCTGAATGCCCAGAGAAATTTATTTGGTGAAAGTGGGTATGACCATGACCGAGGGAATGGTTTCGGAATGGTTCATTGCCGATGGAGCGCCGGTGAAGAAAGGCGAGATGCTGTATTCGTTGGAGACTGAAAAGGTCAATTTAGATGTTGATGCCGAAATGGATGGCATTGTTAAGCATACGGCAACCGCGGGCGAAATGATGGCGCCAGGGGATGTGGTGGGTTACATCTTCGCCGCCGATGAGGACATTCCCGCCGACTTTGCAGGCGTTGGGGTTGCCAGCGCATCGGATAATCAGGAGCCGCCCGCCGCTGAAAAAGCGACGACTGAGGTGGCGGTCAAGCAATCCGTGAGTGATAGCACGACTTCGATGAGTGGCGGCCGGCTTCGAGCATCGCCAGCTGCCCGTCGATTAGCCGGAGAACTCGGTGTCGTGATCGGTGAGGTGACTGGTTCGGGTCCTGGAGGAAGGATCGTTGAAGCGGATGTTCGAGCTTCGAGCGCAGGGGGGTCGGGTGCTTCCGCTTCGGTCGCGAATCATCCAGGGTCGCCCCAGGCCATCGTTCAAGCCTCCCCCCTCGCTAAGCGAATTGCTGCCGAGCGCGGAATCGATCTTTCAACGGTTCGGGGTTCTGGCCCAGCTGGGCGAATATTGCAGGCGGATTTGGATCGGCCGGAGGCCACCTCCCCTGCGATGCGTCCTGGGAAATCTGGTCCCAGTGCGGGAATGACGATCCCCATCAAAGGTATGCGGAAAACCATTGCTCAGCGGATGCATCAGAGCTTGCAGGAGACCGCGCAGCTGTCAATGGATATGGCCGCTCAAATGGATGATGCGGTCAAGTTACGCAGTCAATTGATCAAAGAATGGGAGGGTCAGGCGAAACCAACCTTTACCGACCTTGTGATTAAAGCGGCTGCCAAAGCATTAGCCGATCATCCGATGATGAATAGCGTGTTTGGTGATACAGAGATCTCGCTCCTTGAGGAAATCAATATCGGGCTTGCGGTTGCGGTGCCAGATGGACTGCTGGTTCCTGTGATTCGAAATGTTGAGCGCCTTGGCCTGAGAGACATCGCGGTTGAGAGCGCGCGGCTTGCCAGTGCAGCGCGAGCAGGAACCTTGGGTCTTGATGATTATGCGGGTGGAACCTTCACGGTTTCGGCTTTGGGGATGTTTGGTGTGAACTCCTTTACGCGCATCATTAATCAACCCCAGGTGGGTATTCTTGGGGTCAATCAGCTCTTTGATGGCCTGATGTGG
>CAJYBS010000283.1 GCA_913064795.1 uncultured Gammaproteobacteria bacterium | reverse complement strand
TCCAGGAATAGTGCCTGATCGTGAAAAGGCGTTAAAACTGCTTCAGGCTTAGCCGTCCTGCGGTGACCCAACGCCAAGAGTGCGCCGCATGAGTCTCCGAGGTTTGTTCAAGAAGTTAATTTGCAGTGGGGTGAGAGAAAGTTGATAGGGAAAAACTGAATATTGTTAATCCAGTAAGCAATACTCCCTGCGCTTTTTGTTTACGTCTTGGGATTTGGACTAGGTTTGATGATAAAAACCAAACACGCGCCGAATTCTGTTCAAACAGCGCCCCTAAACGGTGTCTTAAACGCAGCTTTGAGCAGAGCCTTGAACAGAGTCGTGATAAGAAGATGTCGCGACAATTGAATGCGCCGCTGATAGACAGGGCCTCTAGATTTTTTGGTGTTGATGAGGGGGCATTCGAGAATCCCAAACGCGCTTTATTAATGACTTTCTAAAGCTCAGTCTCGGGCCGGAAGCAAAGCCCGGCGAACCCGGTGTAAAAGCCAGTTGACCGGGGGTTCCATGGGTGTTTAAGATCACCCGAGAGCTGGGTTGGTAGGTTCCCTATTTAGGGTGGCTACGAGCCATGGGTAGAAGCTTGTTTTATCTGTAGAAGTTAACGTAATCGTCGCCGATGGCGTTTTACGGAATCTCAATAAAAGGGGTGGAGACATGGGAAACGGAGTTAAGGGACTAGCAGTGATGCGTCCGATTGTAGGATTTGGTCTGGCACTAGGGTTTGCAGGGTTAGTGTTCGCAGAAGACGGTAAGCGCCAGATCGAAGAGGTGGTTGTGACGGCTGAAAAAGTCGAATCAACGGTTTCCGATACCTCAATTTCGATCACTGCATTTTCGCAAGATGCGATCGAGGACCTAGGTATCCAAGGCGCCGATGAACTTGTGAACTATCTTCCTGCGACAACGCGAGATGCCTTTGACATTCGAATTCGAGGCGTTGGTCGTAACTTCAGAGCTTTGGGTGGTGATCCTGGTGTCGCAACTTATTACAACGGAATTTACTCTCCAGATTTCGGAATTGCGGCTTCGGAAAATGGACTCTACGACCTTGCCCGGGTGGAAGTGCTCCGAGGACCCCAAGGAACGCTCTATGGTCGAAACTCAATTGGCGGTGCTTTGAATTACGTCACTAACCCAGCGAGCTATGAATCTGAAGCAGAAGTTCGGGTGCAATTGGGTGGCTATCGAACAAGAGAAGTATACGGCATGGTTAACGGGACCCTGGTAGAGGATGTCCTCGCAGGAAGACTGACTGCAACTAAGCGAGATCGAAATGGCCATCAAGAAGGCCTCAATGGCTCGCCAGATCTCGATTCAACCCATGACAGAAACGTGGCGCTCGCTTTTACGATTGATGTTTCTCCTGATATCTCAATCAAAGTACGAGGTAACGATCGAATCTCGGACAGGGCTATTGGGGCGTTTGGTTATATCAGCGAGGGACCTGGCGGGTTCCGCGGTTCTCCCGCTGATTATGCCGTCTATGGTTTGCGACAAGTTCCCAATGGAACGCCAGGCTCAATGGCTTACACAAATCCGGGTAATGGTGTCATCATTTCTGGTATGCCCGTCAGGCCTGGGATGGATCCATCAGCGTCCCACATGCCAAATGCTGGGTTTGGCCGAACAGATGTGGAGGGTCTTTATGGGACCGCTTCAGAGGATACGATGAATAACTTGGTGAATAACTCAGGTGAAAATTGTCAATGGCCTTATGAGAGTACAGAATGTAATCATTCAAAGTTTGATCATATGTCGAGTAGTTTTGAGCTTACTTGGGATATCAATGATGATATGTCGCTCAAGTATCTTTTTGGCACCAACGATTTTGAGTACACGTTTAATATAGATATTGACGGGTATGACAGTGATTTCTCCAAATATCGTCAAACGGTTTTAGAAGACGTGTGGAATTATTCGCATGAGCTTCAGTTGCAGATGAACTTTGGTGATCGAATTTCAGTAACTTCTGGGCTATTTAGCTTCTCAGAAGAAAGACTCCAAAATTACACTCTGACTAATAATACGCTTAGATACACTCAGGCTGCAGCTTACGGTGACCTGGCCTTGCCAACACCCGCTGCGTTCGGGCTAGGGGGCGCCAGCATTTTGCAGGTCTATGGTGGATTTGGCTTGACTCAAGCACCGGTCACCATGGATACGCCGATGGACGGCGAGCAGGTTGCAGGCCTCTGGGGCGGTAGTGAAGATAATTATCGACACAAAAATCGTTCGTTTAATGAGCAGGTCGCTTTTTATACCCAGGCAACTTTTGAGATCAATGATCAGTTTGCGCTTGTTGCAGGAATTCGGTATGCCAAGGACGACAAAGATGCGTTAGAGCGTCGGGTCGCCTATGCTGAAATCCCGCTCGCCAGTGCTTTTTCGCCGATTTTGGTTGGGTTAAGCACAATTCCATCGGCCATTTATCCTACAAATATGGCAGCAAGTGCTGAAGGATTCCAAATCCCAGGGATCGATCAGAACACATTGGCCTACTACGCGAGTCCAGCCGGCCCAGCAGGTTTAGGCGCTTTTACTGATCTTGGGCTGACCAACATTGCTGCTGGACGAGCCACATTTAACGGCAATCCGGTCAACCCGATCACGCCAGTGTGTGCAATCGATGATGCGAGTTGCTCTCAAACCTTACTTTTGCAGGGCATTCCTTACAGTTTCGCATGGCGCACATCCGATAATGATTCGTGGTCAGATACGAATTTTAGGGTCAACCTTGATTGGACGCCCAATGACGACACGCTGATGTATTTCTCAGTAACAACAGGTTATCGAGCTGGCGGTTTCGCGCTTGGCGTGCTCGATGCCCGTAGCCAATCAGAAGGTGATGGATGTTTGAATCTTGGTTTTTATATTAGCTGCTTGAAGCCAGTCTCTTATGATGCTGAAACAGTCACAGCTTTTGAAATCGGCTACAAAGGCACGTTGCTAGATGGGAGAGCACAAGTTAATGCTTCAATCTATCGATATGATTATGAGAATTATCAAGATCAGATTGATTCGTTTGATGCAGCAAGAGGGACATCGGTAGATACTGTTGTCAATGCTGGCGCCGCGGTAAACCAAGGTTTCGAAGTTGAGGCGACTTGGTTAGTCGGTGATTATCTAACCCTTGGTGGGAACTACAGTTATACCGACGCGACCTACGACGAAAGTTATTTGGTGACGGAGCGTAACGACTTTGACTTGCCAAATACGCTGTTTCAGTTTGCATTGGACGAAAATGGAGACCGAATACAGAACGAAATCGGCCAAAATATATTCAACCTAGATGCGTATGTTCGCGATGTTCAAGGCAATGCGCTAAAGCGGATCCCAAAGCATAAAGGGACGGTTTTTGGAAGTTACGAGGTCCCAACGACCATGGGTATGCTTGCGTTCAGTGCAACCTATAGTTACACGGGAGAATATTCGTCATCAGCTTTTAAGCGGGCGGCTGATCTAGTTCCCTCGAGAAAGCGAATCGATTTGAGCATTGGCTGGAAGGATGACGCTGATCGCTGGGCAGCACGCTTCTTTGTCGACAACGTGACCGATGAGCGCGTTTATCGAGGCATTGGTATTGGCACAGAATTTAGCAACTACCGAACAACAGGGGAGCGACTCTATCCCAGGTATTGGGGTGTTGATGTGACGCGGAGATTTGGCGGCTAATCGCTATCGAGGGATTAAAAGGGCGCTTAGCGCCCTTTTTTTTGGACGAAGACAAAGGGGTTTAAGGCTCTTTTAGGTTGAGGTAATCATTTAAATGAATCAAACAATCTTGTGTGTCGTGTTTGTCATGGGCTGGCTACTCAGCCAGCCAGCCGGGGGCGCCAATGCGGGGAGTGTTGAGATCGACCCCATTTCTGCGATTCCGAAGGTTGTGGGCGAGCAGAGAATCTCGTCAATCGCGTTGCTTGAAAGATCG